>JBGVOJ010000001.1:0-2310 GCA_045126415.1 Eubacteriales bacterium
AAAGGACGGTGTTCAAGGGAATGCGTGACTTCAATTATTCAGTGATCCGGAATCAGAAATGGGATTCCGATATCCTCGGTTATGTTGCGGCAATCTATAAATATGCCGGGAAGCAGGAACTGTACCTCAAACAGAAACCGGATGAACTGGAAAAACTGGTGGAGATTGCGAAGGTTCAAAGCACCGAGGCTTCCAATGCCATCGAAGGGATCGTGACCACCAATACCCGAATCCGACAGTTGGTGGAGGAAAAAACCACTCCCCGAAACCGGGATGAGCAGGAAATCGCCGGATATCGTGATGCGCTGAACATCATCCATGAAAGTTTTGATGCCATTCCGATTTCGAGAAATTATATCCTTCAGCTTCACAAGATTCTGTACAGTCACATGAACAATCCGCTGGCCGGACAGACCAAGAATGTGCAGAACTATATCAGCGCAAGCTATCCGGACGGGCACAGCGAGATTCTGTTTACCCCTCTCCCGCCGTATGAAACACCAGAAGCACTGGACAAAATCTGTGAGGAATACAACAAAGTGATCGGGAATTTTGAGGTGGAACCGTTGATCGCCATTCCGGTTTTCATTCACGATTTTCTCTGTATCCATCCGTTCAATGACGGAAACGGACGTATGAGCCGGCTTCTGACCACGCTTCTGCTGTACCGCAGCGGATTTTTCGTGGGAAAATATATTTCTCTGGAAGCGAAAATCGCCAAGAACAAGGATTTGTACTACGATGCCCTGAACCGTTCGCAGGACGGCTGGCATGAAGGCACGGAGGACGCAGTACCGTTCATCAAGTACATTCTCGGTGCCATTCTCGCGGCTTACAAGGATTTCGAGGATCGATTTTCCATCGTGGAAGAAAAACTTCCGGCAATCGAAATCGTCCGTAAGGCAACAATGAACAAGATCGGTCGGTTCACCAAGCAGGATATCCGCGAACTGTGTCCGGCGTTGAGTGTCAGTTCGATTGAGGGTTCCCTACGGAAGATGGTGGATTCCGGCGAACTGAAGCGCGAAGGCAGTGGTAAAAACACCTGCTATTATCGTTTGAAGTAATCCCTCAAACAAACTTGATTCCCCTATTTCACAAGTTGTTTTAAGGGAATCTCTAATTCAATAAGTGAAGCATCTATCGCAAGGTAGGTGCTTTCTTTATGCCCATTTTTCAAGGAGAGTGATCCCCAATGTCCATATTCACTAGCCTGTTCCGTTCCCGTGACAAGCCCCAGAACCGCACCGTCGGCAGCAGCTACAGCTTTTTCATGGGCGGAACAACGTCCGGCAAAACCGTAACCGAACGCTCAGCCATGCAGATGACCGCCGTGTACTCCTGCGTCCGTATCCTCGCCGAAGCTGTGGCGGGTCTACCACTTCATCTATACCGCTACACCGATGACGGCGGCAAGACAAAAGCCATCGATCACCCGCTGTACCGCCTGCTCCATGACGAACCGAATCCGGAGATGAGTTCCTTCGTGTTCCGCGAGACACTCATGACGCATCTTCTTCTGTGGGGCAATGCCTACTCGCAGATCATCCGGAACGGTAAGAATGAAATCGTTGCACTCTATCCCCTAATGTCGAACAAGATGTCAGTCGAGCGGGACTCCTCCGGTCAGCTATACTACAGCTACTATCGCGGCTCGGATGAAGCATACCGTGAACGTGAAAACACCGTCATCCTCCGTCCGGCTGATGTCCTGCACATCCCCGGACTCGGCTTCGACGGTCTAGTCGGTTACAGTCCCATCGCAATGGCGAAAAACGCTATCGGCATGGCAATCGCCTGTGAGGAATACGGCGCGAAGTTCTTCGCCAACGGCGCGGCTCCGGGCGGTGTACTGGAACATCCCGGTACGATCAAGGACCCTGCACGTGTGCGTGAAAGCTGGCAGTCCACCTTCGGCGGCAGCGGGAACGCGAACAAAATCGCAGTGCTTGAGGAAGGCATGAAATACACGCCGATCGGTATCGCGCCCGAACAGGCACAGTTTCTGGAAACCCGAAAGTTTCAGATCAACGAAATCGCTCGAATTTTCCGTGTCCCGCCGCATATGGTCGGAGATCTGGAGAAGTCGAGCTTTTCCAATATTGAACAGCAGTCCCTTGAGTTTGTGAAATACACGCTCGACCCGTGGGTGATCCGATGGGAACAGTCCATTCAGAGGTCTCTATTAAACAAGGAAGAAAAGGCACAGTATTTCGCCAAGTTCAATCTGGAAGGACTGCTTCGTGGGGACTATCAGTCCCGAATGCACGCTTACGCTATTGGTCGGCAGAACGGGTGGATGCTGTCTCT
>JBGVOJ010000002.1:0-2512 GCA_045126415.1 Eubacteriales bacterium
TCGCGTTGAAGTAGTGAGGGTCGTTGAAGATCGCGTCCCCGTCACCGAAGCCGGAGTCAGCACCCGCAACGCTGCTTTCCGCAACATTTGCGTGGAACTTGATCTGAACGAAGTCGATGATATGGTCGGCACTTTCGGTGAGCCATTCGCCGCCCTTCTTATAATATTCGGGGAAAGCGTGCTGCACGAGAAGTGCGTATGTAGCCGCATAACCGAGACAAACCGCACCGTAGCTGGGGGTGCCGCTGAGAGAACCGAGCTGGCTGGAGAGCAGCGTACCGAACGCGGTCATGGTGATCGGGTCACTGCCGCCGCCTTCGCCGGACTTCATGTCGATCAGGGACTGCATATCGAACGAAGCGTTCTTTGCGAGCCAGTCATGGAGAACGAGCATCTTCTGGATATCGGTCATGTCGTTCGTGAGGATCGCCATGGATTCTTCCAGCATCATGTCGAGAACCTGACCGTACTGCATTACATAGGAAATGAATGCCTGCGGCAGCATTTCGACCATCATATCCATATCCGTGTTCGGGATATAGTTGCCGCCCTGGTTGACCAGAGTCTTGACTGCGTCAAGAGGAGTTGCTTCGGTGTTCTTGCTGGTCCAGAACGGAACGGCAACACCGAAATACTGCGGATATGCGTCGTTGAACTTGACCATTTCCGCGTAGTGAATCTTCAGTCTTTCGGATGTGACATTGAGTACATCGGAAACGGTGTAAAGAATGTCGTTTTCATCCGTGAAGGTCATGGTCGCGGTCTTGATTTCGGAACCGAATTCCGGCCAGAGTTCCATCGGAGTCGTTCCGAAGAAAGCTTCCATTTCCTCTTCTGTCTGTCCTCCGAGCACACCGTCAGTAATCGTCAGTTCAGCACCGTCCGCGGTGGAGAAAGTCGCGCCGCATTCGGTACATTTTACGGAAGCGGTCTGGCAATCGTACATGATCTTTCTCATGACGGTGACACCGATACCGGTTTCCGGATCGTAAATTCCTGCATATCCGGGGTCGTTTTCCGGATTGTAGTTCGGGTCGTAGAAGAGGGAAGCCTTAGGAATAGGATTGCCTTCTTCATCTACTTTTACATTTCCATCATCATCGACATCGAAATCGTTCAGACCGTAGTAGCTGAACCAGCCGAAGTCGGTTTCGCCTACTTCGAAGGTGTGCTTGTGAACGAGAACGTCAGTAACGGAATCAGTCCACGCTTCACCTTCCGATGTCAGAATGGTAGTGGTTGTAACACTGTAGGTAATCGTGTTGTTTGCTTCATCCTCAACCTTGGTGATACGGTCGCCGGTAATCGTTTCCTGAATGGGCGTCTCACAGGTGTCACAGGTTGCATAAACAACGCAGGAAGAATAGTCTTCAGTCCATACGAATTCGGGTTCTTCGTTGAAGGTATGAACATGTCCTACCGTGATACCGGTATAGGAAGCAGTGTAGTCACCGTATGCAAGAGTTGCCACGTAAGTAACCGCATGAGTCGAATTGTCTTCATGTCCGACAATTTCGATCTTTTTGCTTTTCTCAGATGCCTCGGAGGAATACTCGATGTTACGAGCGGTTACATTATCATTGCAGACTAATTCATTGTCTTCAATACAAATGATAGTTGCTTCACAGACATCTTCCGGATCTCCGCTCCAGTCCCATACTACATTCAGGACTTCTTCACCGTCTTCGGTGGTGTATACGTATACACAGTCATGATGTTCCACCTTGCGGTCTACTTCTACGCCATCGTGATAAGCTACATAAATCACATCACCGTCGGAAGTCGGCCCATCGTGAACAACAGTACAGGGTTCCCACTTAATATGTCCGCTTGTGTTATCGGTACAGATGGTACATGCGAAACCAACGGAACAGGTATACTTATAAGGGTCTCCCGGAAGCTTTTCCGCGTCTTCGTTCCAGCTGATACGATATTCAGAACGGTCATAATCATGTACATGATCCGGTCTGTATTCGGAAGTATAGACTATTTCGGAATTCAGCGGATGTACCGCAGATGCCGTCCAGATGTCTTTCCCTTCCTCAAATCCCGTACGTTCCACTTTGCAGTCCGATGTTACGGATTTCACCGTATTCATCGGGCAGGCTGCCGTACAGGTAAAGGTTGCCGAACAGGTGATATCTTCTTCGTTCCAAACGAACTCCGGATCACCGTATACATGGTAATGTGTTACGGTATCGGAATACGATTTAGGATAATCCACTCCTTCGAAATTACCTGTAAGAACAACTTCGCTAGAAGGAACAAAAACATACTCTACATCAATAGATGTATTATTTCCTTCCCCCTTGATGGATTTAGAATCAGGTTTGCAGGAAAATTCCTGTATCTGCACATGAGTGGTGCACTTGCCTTCTTCATCGCGGCATACCTGACAGTCCTCTTTACAGGCACATGTCGCTTCAAAAACAAGCTTATACTCATTTACATCAATATTTCCGGTTTTTTCATCTTCTTCAGGGCGTACATATCCGACCGAAATATTCGGTTC
>JBGVOJ010000003.1:0-13625 GCA_045126415.1 Eubacteriales bacterium
AAATGGCAGCATATCACGGATACGGCTACAACAAAATCGCCCGTGTGCTGACCGACAGCAAAATCATCACACCTGCCGCATATCAGGCACAACAGGCGGGAAGGGAGTATGACAAGGACCCGTATGAATGGAACCTCGCTACCATCTATAAGATGTTCGAGAACGAAACCTACCTCGGACACCTGGTCAGCGGTAAACGCCGCAAGGCTTCCTTCAAGAGTAAGCGTGTGATCAAAACGGCGGAAGATCAGTGGATCGTGGTCAGGGATATGTTCCCCGCACTGATATCCGATCAGTTGTGGAACGATGCCCATCATCGGCTTGAAACCCGCAAGCAGGAAAGCAGGTCGGGATTCGTGAATATCTTTGCCGGACTTCTGAAATGTGACCGATGCGGATACGCCCTCGGCATTGCCAATGCGAAAAACAGAAACAATTACTTTATGTGCAACACATATAAGAAAAAAGGACCGGAACGATGCTCCAGTCACTACATCATGTACGATGAACTGTATGAAGTTGTTTTGCGTGACATCCAGCAGATGCTGTATGAAGTGAAGAACAACAAAGAGGAATTCCTTCGCATGGTTATGGCAAAGATCAATGCTGACGATGCCAGTGAGGAACAGCAGATCGAGCGTGAAATCGAAGCTCTTAAGAAACGGATCGCAGAGCTGGAAGCCAAGTTCGACAGACTCTACGATGACCGCCTCGACGGAATCCTCTCCGATAAAAAGTTCAAGGAACTGTCCGCAAAATGCGAAGCTGAACAGGAAAGTGCATCCGAACGACTTGCAGAACTGAAAGCGCAGGCGGCAGACAGAACGGATTCGGTGCAGGGAATCACGCAGTTCATGAAAACAGCGGAACAGTACGATGAGGTGACTGAGCTTGACAAGGAACTTCTGAACCGACTGGTGGACTCCATTGTGGTGGGTGACAGAATCAAAACCGCAAACGGATGCGAACAGGTCGTTACGGTCAACTATAAATTTATTGGTGAAATCTGAAAGGTGTTACTCCTCCTTGACCAGCGGGTCGTTGGTTCGAGCCCAACTGGGGGAGCTCTTACACCGTTATCTATCGATAACGGTGTTTTCTTTGCTTTTGTGGACCTCAAAAAAATAATTCCGGACAGTATGTAATGGAGGAAAAGATGAGACTTGAAACGAAACGGTTATTTTTACGGGAAATGACGGAAGAGGATTTTGACTCCCTCTATAAAGTTTTGTCGGATGCAGATATTATGCAGCATTACCCCTATACATTCGATGAAGACAGGGTGAGGGGATGGATTTCCGGAAATATCGAACGGTATCGGATTTTTGGTTTTGGATTGTGGGCGGTCTGTCTGAAGGAAACCGGAGAGATGATCGGCGACTGCGGACTGACCATGCAGATGATTCACGGGCAGATCAGGCCCGAAATCGGATACCATATCCGAGGTGACCGGCAGAGAATGGGGTATGCAAAAGAAGCTGCCGTTGCGGTCAGGGACTGGACGTTCCGGAATACGCCGTTTCAGAGGATTTATTCCTACATGAAATATACCAACGAAGCATCGGCGAGAACGGCAGTGGCTTACGGCTGCCGGCAGGTGGATGTCTATGAGGATGAGGCAAACGAAAGGACACTGGTCTTTGCAGTTTCGCGGGAAGAGTGGCTGAATTTATAATATAAATAAAAACGGTGAGAAACTTTTTTGGGAAGTACCTCTCCGTTTTTTACTTGATTTTATTTTGTCATTTCATTGATCCAATGGCGGTCGATCACATCGCTCAGGAGACGGTCGCCGACGAGGATATAGCGCTTTTCCAGTTTTTCTCGGTCGGACGGGTTTTTTGTGCCGAGGACAAAGGTATTTCCGAGCCGGAAAAATTCATATTCCGGCAGGACTTTTTTCAGCTGTACGAACTCTTCCTCGAACGGATTTTCCCAGACGTTCACGTCGCGGTACACGAGATCGTGTGCAGTAATTTCCCGCAGAACCGGATTGATTTGCCGGTGGTTGAGGGTGGTGATGAAACGCTCGAAGGTTTTGCCGACCCATCCGAGCAGTTCGCCGCCTTCGTCCACTTTGCGGAAGGTTCTTTTCACCATTGCAAGATTGTTTTCCGCAACGTCCAGTTCGCATGGATATTTATCCTTGATGTACTTGATCCGTTCACTGCTTCCGGTGAACCGTTCGAATACTTTGTTGACGTATTCCGGCTCGGCGTGAAAATTGTCGAAGTATTCATGGAAAATGTTCGGGGCGACGCCGGTATAGGTTCGGTCGGGATCGTACACCAGAAGGGATGCCTCAAGTTCGCCGGTGCAGCCGAGGTCATAGTAATTTTTGACGCCGAGCGTGCGGGCAAGGGTGAACATCCGCTCGTAGCGGTAGAAACAGTAGAGACGGTAGAGGTTGTCTGCCATGGATTTCCGTTTGAAAATGCAGAAATCCGTCGGGGTGCCGTCGCCGGAGATGAGTTCGTGGTTGAATCCCGAATAGAATTCGCCGAATGGGGCGGGAATTCCCGCGATGGAACTGCCGTAGTATTTCAGTTTTTCCTGAAGTACCGCGAATTCCTCATCGTTGAGGGATGCGAGGTCTTCTTCTTTGTAAAGCTGATAGATCAGCACGTTGTCTGTGGATTCTCTTGAGCGGTCGATCTTGTTTTCGTCCTGCATGGGTTCCGCCTTTCCGTAGTAGAGAAAATCGATGCTGACGTGAAAATATTCCGCGATCTGCGGGATGGTGATCGTGTCCGGAACGCTGAGTCCGTTTTCCCATTTGCTGACCGCCTGCGAACTGATGTGCAGTGCCTGTGCGAGCTGTTCCTGCGTGAGACGGCTGTTCTTCCGCAGAGCGGCAATATTCTGCCCGATCCGGATGTCCTGCATGGATTTTCCTCCGTTTTCCGTTGAAATTCGTAACCGTGCGCACCGGTGTTACCGTTATTACTATACCATACGGTACGGGATTTTGCAAGAATCCGTCAGATGAGTTTCCGACGGCACGTACAACTGCGGGTTGAACAGTCAGTCTGCGTTTTTCAGAATATTCTCCTCGATAAATACGGCAACACCGTCCAGATCGTTGCTGAGGGTTATATGATCTGCCGCTTCGAGAACGGCAGGGATGGCATTGGAAACGGCGACCCCGGTACCGCATTTCCGGATAGCCTCGATGTCATCGTTATCATCTCCGAAAAAGGCGGCATCCTCCGGAGAAACCGCAAAACAGGAAAGCATCTGACGTACGCCGTTCCATTTGGTAGCCTCGATGCTCATGATCTGTATAAGGTCATGGTTGGCGACCGTATGGTATACATCGTCGGTCAGGATGTGTTCAACCTTTTCATACAGAGAATTATGTTCACTGCTTGCAAGGATTTTGTAGAGAATCACATCTTCCGGCAGTCTGGGAAACCCGTCGTATATGACCGGCTGCCATGCAGGGATATCCCGGTTGGAGTACAGTCCGCCGCTTGTTTCGACGGACAGGAAAACGTCCGGAAAGCGCAGAAGCTCCGACAATATCCGTTCGCCGCTTTCGCGCCGGATCCCGAATTCCATTTTATGTGATGGAAGCGCGATCACGGCCCCGTTTGTGGCAGTGAACGCATCCAGACCAAGGATGGGGACATACGTTCTGAGATCCCGCAGGGGTCTTGCGCTTGCAGCCATAACAAGGATCCCTCGTTCGTGGCATTTTTTGAGGATCTCCAGCGTGTACGTGGATATGCTCTTATCTGTACGGAGCAGGGTTCTGTCCAGATCGACAATGATCGCTTTCATGATTCCTCCGTTTTTTTGAAAAAGTTTTCCGCATTGCACTTGTCCTGTTTTATTCTAACATATTCCGGGAGAATGTGCAAGACGGAGGTTGCCGTTGACATTCCTTTGGGGATGGATTATAATAGGGATATCAAAATTTGACACGAAAGGACACGGACCCATGAAAATTTTTATTATGACGGATCTCGAGGGGATTTCCGGAATCTCCCGGAAGGAACAGGTCGACAATTCCGAACCGTATGCGCTCGAGCGGCTGATGGCGGACGTGAACGCGGCGGTGCGCGGTGCGTTTGACGGCGGCGCGGACGAAGTGTACGTTGAGGACGGGCACGGCGGCGGGAAAAATTTCATCAAGGATATGCTTGATCCGAGGGCGGTGCAGGTCGGCAACGCGAGTGCTGGCGTGACGGACATGGCGAAGGTAGATGCCATGTTTCTGATCGGTGCGCACGCGATGTCCGGAACGCAGAACGCGTTTCTCGACCACACGCAGTCGTCGATGACGTGGCACGATTATTACGTCAACGGGAAGCGGTGCGGGGAAATTGCGCAGGAAGCGATCTACGCTGGGGCGTTCGGCGTGCCGGTGGTGATGGTAAGCGGCGATTTTGCCGCCTGTGCGGAAGCGCGGGAATTCTTCGGGAACATCCGGACGGCGGTCGTGAAATATGCGGAACGCCGGAACGAAGCGGAGTGCATCTCCGAAGAGGAAGCGGAACGTCTCATCTACGAAGCGGCGAAGGCGGCGATGGGACGGATCGGAGAAGCGAAGCCGTACAGAATCACGCTTCCGGCGGAAATAAAGATCGAGTACAACCGCGCGGACTTCTGCGACGACGCTGCAAAATGGAGCGGCGCGGAACGTCTCGACGCGCGCACGCTGCGGAAGATCACGGACAAAATCGAAGTGTACCGGGATATTCTGATATGACGCGGAGGATTTTATGTGGTTTGTATATGCGCTGTTGTCTTCGGTGTTCGCGGCTCTGACCTCGATTCTTGCCAAAGTGGGGATTGACGGTGTGAATTCCACGCTTGCCACGGCGATCCGGACGGTGGTGGTACTCGCGATGGCGTGGGGGATGGTATTTCTGACCCATACGCAGACGGGACTGTCGTCGATTGGACCGAAAAGCTGGCTTTTTCTGATTCTGTCAGGTTTGGCGACGGGTGCGTCGTGGCTGTGCTACTACAAGGCGCTGCAGATCGGCGAGGCATCGAAGGTGGTTCCGGTGGACAAACTGAGCGTGGTGATCACGCTGATTCTGGCGTTTGTTTTCCTGCATGAAAAATTCACCGTGAAATCCCTGATCGGCTGTTTTCTGATCGGTGCCGGCACACTGGTAATGGTGCTGTGACGGCTCGGACAGAAAAATCCCGCGGGAAATCCCCGGAAACTCTTGCAATCGCGTGACAGATTGACTATAATGACAGCAGAACCTCTGAACTAAAGTATTCCCATATTTCTTTCACAGATTGAAGTTTTTTGGAAAGGGTGTGGGGAAACCTTTTTTTCAAAAAAGGTTTCCCCACGAAAACCCATTTTATAAAAGAAAGGAAATCATTATGTTACTTTCCACACAGACTGACGTTGTATTTGCGAAATGCGGCATTGACGAAGGGTTGAAGATTTTCGCGGCAGCGGGTTATGATGCGCTGGACTATTCGATGTTCGGCATGACGGGCGACGATCATTTTCTGAACAAGTGCGACGTGGAAGCGTTTGCGAAGGAGCTGCGCGGCAAGGCGGAAGCCGTAGGTCTCTGCTTCAATCAGGCGCACGCGCCGTTCCCGTGCTGGCGTAACGGTGACGAAGCGTACAACGCGAAGATGCCGGCACGTGTGGCGAACGCGATCCGCATTGCGGGCATTCTCGGTGCGAAGTCGATCGTTGTTCATCCGATTGCGTACATCAAGCCGGGTGATGCGCAGAAGGCGTTCAATTTTGAATTTTACCGAAGTCTCGAACAGGTTGCCCTCGATTACGGCACGAAGATCGCGCTCGAAAACATGTGGGGCTACGACAACCGCCGCGGCTACATCATGCCGAACGTCTGCTCGTTCGGACGCGACCTGTGCGAATACTACGACGAACTCGCGAATCCGGCGGCGTACACGGTCTGCCTTGACCTCGGACACTGCGGTCTGGTCGGCGAAGAACCGGACGACGCGATCCGCGCACTCGGTCACGACCGTCTCGGCGCGCTGCACATCCACGACAACAACTACAAGGCGGACAGCCACACGGTACCCTACGATCCGAGCGGACGCATGAACTGGGACAACATCACCCGTGCGCTCGGCGAAATTGACTACGCCGGTGACTTCACGTACGAAGCGGACAATTTCCTCGGACGGATTCCGGCATCTGAAATTCAGGTCGGAGTCGACTACATGGCGGCACTGGGACGCCGTCTGATGGCGAAGATTGACGCTGCGCGTCCGAGATGAGGATAAACTTAGCCTAAGTTTACTTATAAGGAAGAAAAAAGTACCGTTCCGGTACTTTTTTCAATTTTATGTCCCTGCGCGGGACGGCGCATAAGAGGACCGGTCGCGGCCCTCTTATGAATCTCCCCGACCAGAGGAGGTTTCCTCTGGACTCCTCGTGTTCGGGAGACTCGGCCTTAAGGCCTCAGACAGACAGCAGTTTGCACTCAGCAGATCGCACGGAAGAACAGGGATTTCGTTTTGCTGAAAAGTGGAACCTAAATTTGCAGTTATCCCTCACGGCTATTTCTACTGAACGAATGTTTTGGACAGATTTGCACTGTACCTTGTCTCTTCCTGAAAATCTGAATGCGGGCAAACCGCTGTCTGTCCGAGGCCTTAAGGCCGAGTCTCCCGAACGCCTTCCAAGCCGGCAATTCACAAAGGGGCGGCGATTGAGCTCCTTTGTGCGCCCGTCCCGCGTAGGGACATAAATTTTGAAAAACGCCTGAAGGCGTTTTTCTTCCTTTCACACCGAAGGTGTGTCTTTTTCCTTGCATTCTGCACAAAAATATGGTATACTGCAAGAAAAACGATCACAATACGGAGGTTTTTATGAAACAGATCAAACTGGGATCCGCGGCGGTTCCCACCAAGCCCACGCTGCTCGGCGCGTGCATGGAGGACGTCAACCATGAACTTTACGGGGGCATCTGGTCGCAGATGATCTTCGGCGAGGCGTTTGAAGAACCGGCGTCCGACAACGGCGTGTCCGGTATGTGGCTGCCTGTGGGCGAGGGGACGTTTGCACTCGCCGACGGCGGATACTCCGGCTCCCACCGTCAGATCGTGACCGATTCCGCAATTGCCAACCGCGGACTGAATAAGTCCGGGATGTATTTCAAGGCGGGCATGGATTACCGCGGATTCGTGATGGCGAAAGCAGAACCGGCATCCGCCGGTTCAGCGGAAGTGACCGTTTCCTTCCGGAATGCCGACTGTACGGTGATTTATGCGGAAACTTCCTTTGCCGTGGACGGTGACTGGGCAAAGTATGAATTTGCGCTCGTTCCTTCCGCAGAGGAAATCGACGGATGCTTTGTTGTTTCCGTGAGGGGGACGGCGGCGTTCGGCTATGCGTTCCTCGAAACCGGCGAATGGGGACTGTACAAGGGTATGCACGCCAGACGCGATGTCGGCGAAGCGCTTGAAAACATGGGCATCGGTCTGCTCCGCTTCGGCGGCTGTATGGCGAACGCGAGGGACTTCCTCTGGAAGAATATGACCGGTCCCGTCGAAAACCGCAAGCCATACAAAGGCTGGTGGTACCCGTATTCCTCCTACGGCTTCGGCATCCTTGAATTTATCGAACTCTGCGAAAAGCTCGGCGTCACCTGCGTTCCCGACTTCAACGGCTGGGAATCCGCGGAAGATATGCGCGACTTCGCCCGCTATGCGCTCGGTACCGACGAATCCGACGAATGGGTTCAGCTCCGCATGAAGTCCGAGCATCCGCAGCCGTACAGGCTCGAATTCATCCAGTACGGCAACGAGGAAACCGTCACGGCGGAATTCGCGGATCGCTTCATGGCGGCGTGCGATGCGGTATGGTCGGTTTCCCGCGACATCACGATGGTCATCGGCGACTTCGACTACCACGGCCATCCGTTCGACGATCCCTACAATATCCCCGACGAATGTGTTCCGGCAGCGTACAATGTCGCGCCCGGTCAGCCGCCGCTGCGCATGAATTCGCTCATCAACCATCAGCACATCCTCGAACACGCGGCAGAGCAGGGCATGGCGGGCAAGGTCTGGCTCGACATCCACTGGTGGTGCGAACACGGTGACACGCCGCTTCCGTTCCCGGAATGCACATGGTCGCTGTACAGGCATTTTGAAACTATCGCGCCGGACAGCGGCATCAAGTTCTGCGTGTACGAACTCAACGCGAACCAGCACGACTTCGAACGCGGTATGGCGAATGCGTACGCGATCATCGAAGCGATCAACCACTGCGACATTCTCCCGTGCATGGGCAGCGCGAACTGCCTGCAGGTCGACGGACACAACGACAACGGCTGGAATCAGGGTCTGCTGTTCATGAACAACCGCAGCGTATGGTATCAGGCGCCCGGCTGCGTGGATATTCTGTACAGACGTGCGATGCTTGACCGGAAATTCGAGCTGGAAGGCGATTTCGCGGACAGCAAGTTCAACGCGGCGGCAACGACGGACGGCAAGCGGATTTCCGTGATTCTGCTGAACCGTGCGGAAGAGCCGGTGGACGTGGAAGTGGAACTGCCGGTCGAAGGTGCGTACGGATACGAAAAGACCGTGCTGACTTATGCGAAGAACGCGTGCAACACGGCGGACAATCCGGAAAATATCAAAGTTCCGGATCCGGACGTATGCGCAGGTGAAGGAAAACTCACGCTCACTCTTGCGGCAAACAGCATTGTTACCGTTATGACGAAGTAAATATTACAGATCGATCATTGTGGGGGACGCGCGTCCTCCGCAATTGATTTTATACGGAAAGGAGACTCTACCATGTCAACCATACACCCCACCTATGCAGACATCGCAAACATCACCGTCACCGACCCGTTTTTCTCCCCGTTTCTTGACCGCATCCGCACCGTGTCGACGCCCGATATCCTGAAGAAATTCCTCGCCGAAGGTGCCATCGGCAACTACGAACGCGTCGCATGCGGCGAAAAGGGCGGTCACGTCGGTCCGCCGTGGTATCACGGACTCATCTGCGAGTGCATCCGCGGCATCTCCGACCTGCTCGTCGCTCATTACGACAAATCCCTCGACGATCAGATGGATGCCATCATCGAAAAAATTGCGGCGGCGCAGGACGTTGACCCCGAAGGCTACATCAATCCCTACACCACCCTCATGTGTCCCGAAAAACGCTGGGGTCTGAACGGCGGCAACATCCGCTGGCAGCACGAAACCTACGACGCGGGTGCGCTCGTCGAAGCGGCTGTTCACCATTTCCGCGCGACGGGGAAGACCTCACTTTTGAAGGTCGCCGTGAAAATGGCGAATTACCTCGCGTCCGTGATCGGTCCCTCGCCCAAGTGGAACGTCACTGCCGAACATTCCCTCCCCGAAATGGCACTCGCGGAACTCGAACAGCTGGTGCGTGAATATCCGGACGAACTTGCCTCCTTCGGCGCGATCCCCGGCGAATACCTCCGTCTGGCGTGTGCGCTCATCGACAACAAGGGACACAACGAAGACCGCCATATGTTCCCGAAATTCCTGCAGGAATACGCGCAGGATCACCGTCCCGCGAGAGAACAGCGCGAAGCTGTTGGTCACGCCGTCCGCGCGACGCTGTTCTACACCGGCATGGCGACGGTTGCGCTCGAAACCGGAGACGAATCCCTTGCTCATGCCGCCGACGCGATCTGGCACGACATTGCGGAAACCAAGCTGCACGTCAACGGCTGTGTCGGCGCGAAGCGGGACGACGAACGCTTCGGTCAGCAGTACGAACTCCCGAACAATGCGTATCTCGAAACCTGCGCGGGTGTCGGACTGGCAATGTTCGGCGCGGCACAGTTCCGTCTGCAGCCCGACGCGTCGGTCTGGGATGTCGTCGAAAATACGCTGACGAACCTCATTCCCGCGTCCGTTTCGGAATCGGGGGATCACTATACCTACGAAAATCCGCTCGAAACGCGCGGCGGCATGGAACGCTGGAACTGGCACGGCTGTCCGTGCTGCCCGCCGATGCTCCTGAAAATCGCGGGTGCGATGCCGTCCTACATCTGGGCAAAGGCAGGGGACGATCTCTGGCTGAACCTCTTCATCGGATCGGATGCGAAATTCGACGGCGTGTCGGTTTCTTATAAGGATGGAAAATTTACGGTCAACGCGGAAAACGCTGTTCGTCTGCACATCCGGATTCCCGAATGGGGGGAAAACTTCGCACTTTCGGCGGAATATACGATGGAGCGCGGCTATGCGGTTGCCGAACTTCCGGCAGGAACGTCCGAGCTTACCGTGACGATGGACGCGCCGGTCCGCAAACTGATGGCTCACCCGTGGGTTGACGCGGATACCGGACGTGTCGCGATCAAGAAGGGCGCGGTGCTGTACTGCGTCGAACAGGCGGTCGACAAGTGGGAAGACCTCGACTTTGAACTCGGGGACGACCTCCCGCAGATGAACGATGACGGCACGATGACCGTGACCTCCACGGACGGCCGGACGTTCACGCTGATCGAATACCGGAGATGGAACAACCACGGCGCACTGCCCATGCGGATCTGGTTCCGTCAGAGAGGGCATCGCGCGGATAAGTGCGACCTCTCCGGATGGGAAGGGAAGCTGTACAGGAACTACATGCCGGAATCCGACAGATGAGCAGTCTGTTTTTCGGATTTCTCGGCATTGTGTGGATCATTGCCGGAATTGTTTCGTTCGGATGGCCGTTTGTACTGACCGGCATCGGGATGATCGCCGCTGCGTTTGGCATGGCGCGGGTTTCACGCAAAGCCGACCGCGGGGATTACGGAACTCCGGTGCCGCTGTCGCCGAAGCATTACGTCCCGCCGGCCGCACGGCTCGTCAGCGGAATCGTTGTGAGCGTGTTCGGCATTGTCTGGATGATCGCCGTTTTCCGGATGGGCGGCGGATGGTTCGCGCTGTTCGGACTGATGTTCGTGTTCGCGGGGATTGTTCAGGCATGGGGATTTTTCAGAAGATAGAAAGGAATTGAAATGAAACAGATCAGACGCGGGAAAGACTTTCTGAGGCGTTCCGGTATTATGGGAATTTCCATGGGAGTGGTTTTTTTCGGAATTTCGGTTGGGTTCAGTGCCGCTGTCGGGGGAGTAATTCCTATGATTATGGGATTGATTTTTGCATGTTTCTGCGTCGGAAGCGGGATTCACAGTCTCCGGCAGGCAGCAAGAGGGGAAAGTCCTTCGCTGTATGAGATCACCGATGATGCGGAAAAAACAGATATGCGGCAGGAGGGTGTGAAATTCTGCCCGTACTGCGGGACAAAAGCTGAGGAAGGTTATCTTTATTGCAGTAACTGCGGAAAGAAATTGCCGTGAAAGAAAAACGGGGACTTGCGTTTTCTCACGGAATGTGATATAATATACAGGATAATGTTGAAAATCCTCACAGGAGTTCCCATGTTCAGTGAAAAACTAAAGGAAATCCGCCGCCGCGACGGGATCACCCAGCTGCAGGCGGCAAAACAGCTCGGTGTATCGCTCGGTGCGGTCGGAAACTGGGAGAGCGGCAAGCGCACACCCGATGCGGAAATGCTGGTGCAGATCGCGGACACGTTCGGTGTGACAGTCGACTATCTTCTCGGACGTACCGATGACGGCGGCAGCATGCCCACGGAGGCGGACCGCTGCATCGAACAGCTCAAAAAACGTCCGGAACTGGTAAGCCTTGTTTCGCTCACCGCGAAGGCTTCTCCGGAAGACGTGAATCGTGTGATCCGCGTGATCGAAGCGATGATCGTTTAGAAAAATCCGTGCCTTTTCTCCTTTCCCGACATCCGTCGGGAAAATTACACAGTATCGGCGGCCATTTCGGCGGATTTGTCGTTGAAACGTAAAATTTTTGAAATCTGCGGGAAAATTGAATTTTCCCTATGGATATTTTCGGAAAAGTGTGCTATAATATAAATTGCGCTGGGAATACAGTTTTTTCTGTTATGCCGAAAGGCAGGTTCCCGGACGCTTCATTCAGCCAACCCATAATATATATAAATTACACGCGGAGGTACATTTAAAGATGTCCAAGAAGTATGTTTACCTGTTCTCCGAAGGCAACGCTAACATGCGTGAACTCCTCGGCGGCAAGGGCGCAAACCTCGCAGAAATGACCAACATCGGTCTTCCCGTACCCCAGGGCTTCACCATCACCACCGAAGCCTGCACCCAGTACTACGAAGACGGCCGTCAGATCAACGATGAAATCATGGCTCAGATCATGGAATACATCGTTAAGATGGAAGAAATCACCGGCAAGAAGTTCGGTGACCATGAAAATCCCCTTCTCGTTTCCGTTCGTTCCGGTGCACGTGCTTCCATGCCCGGTATGATGGACACCATCCTCAACCTCGGTCTCAACGAAGAAGTTGTTGAAGTTATGGCTAAGAAGTCCGGCAATGCTCGCTGGGCTTACGACTGCTACAGAAGATTTATCCAGATGTACTCCGACGTCGTTATGGAAGTCGGCAAGAAGTACTTCGAAGAACTCATCGACAAGATGAAGGAAGAAAAGGGCGTTAAGCTCGACGTTGAACTGACTGCAGAAGACCTCAAGGAACTCGCTGAACAGTTCAAGGCTGAATACAAGGCAAAGATCGGCTCCGACTTCCCGTCCGATCCCAAGGAACAGCTCATCGGCGCTGTTAAGGCAGTATTCCGCTCCTGGGACAACCCGCGTGCGAACGTATACCGCCGTGACAACGATATCCCGTACTCCTGGGGTACCGCTGTAAACGTACAGGCTATGGCATTCGGTAACATGGGTGACGACTGCGGTACCGGTGTTGCGTTCACTCGTGACCCCGCAACCGGCGAAAAGAAGCTCATGGGTGAATTCCTCACCAACGCGCAGGGCGAAGACGTTGTTGCCGGCGTTCGTACTCCTATGCCGATCGCTCAGATGGCTGAAAAGTTCCCGGCTGCATACAAGCAGTTCGTTGAAGTTTGCTCCATCCTCGAAAACCACTACCACGACATGCAGGACATGGAGTTCACCGTTGAAAACGAAAAGCTCTACATGCTCCAGACCAGAAACGGTAAGAGAACCGCTCAGGCTGCTCTCAAGATCGCCTGCGACCTCGTTGACGAAGGCATGAAGACCGAACAGGAAGCTGTTCTCATGATCGACCCCAGAAACCTCGACACTCTTCTCCACCCGCAGTTCGACGCAAAGGCTCTCAAGGCTGCCAACGCAGCAGGCAAGGGTCTCGGCGCATCCCCCGGTGCAGCTTGCGGTAAGTGCGTATTCTCTGCAGAAGACGCGAAGGAATGGGCAGCTCGCGGCGAAAAGGTAGTTCTCGTTCGTCTCGAAACCTCTCCCGAAGATATCGAAGGTATGAAGGCCGCTCAGGGTATCCTCACCGTTCGCGGCGGTATGACCTCCCACGCAGCCGTTGTTGCACGTGGTATGGGTAAGTGCTGCGTATCCGGCTGCGGCGAAATCAAGATGGATGAAGAAAACAAGAAGTTCGAACTCGCAGGCAAGACCTACACCGAAGGCGACTTCATCTCCATCGACGGTTCCACCGGTAACATCTACGACGGTATCATTCCCACCGTTGACGCTACCATCGCAGGCGAATTCGGCCGCATCATGGGCTGGGCTGACAAGTATCGTACCCTCAAGGTTCGTACCAACGCAGATACTCCCAC
>JBGVOJ010000004.1:0-2398 GCA_045126415.1 Eubacteriales bacterium
AGATGTCCCGTTTATTTTATGGATTTATCACTTTTTTATTCAAAACCGCTTTACCGGTGCGGCCATTCGATCGGGGACTTCGTGAAATCCGGATCTTCCGTGAACGGGCCGTGCCATTCGTTCCAGCGGATGCCGAGTTCCTGTACCGTACGGAAGAACGGCTCTGCCATTTCCGCATCCGGCTTCAGCATCAGCTTGATGTATGTCCACTGGAGACGCGACTTCTGTACTCTCGCGAGGTTTGCGCCAGCCAGTTTTTCCGCTTCGTTCCACCAGCCTTCGATTTCATCGAAGTTTGCTTCATATACTTCCTGCGGAATAATTTCAAACGGCTTCTGCCAGATATTGAAATGACGTCCTTCGGATTCCTTCAGCGTGAAGTCGATGAACTTGCGGATGTACGGTGCCGCTTCCTTTCCGTAATAGCCTTCGAGGAAGTCATCCATGTATTCGAAATACTTTTCTTCCGTCATGTAGGGATCCCACATCGCACGGCCGAGAAGGTATGCGCGCAGTTCCGCAAATTCGCCGGAATTGCTCTGGTAGTTCCCTTCCGGATACATACCGATGACATGGTTTTCCGCAAAGAACCGCATATTGTCGAGCAGAACGCGGAAGTTCGGGAACGGCGGGATGTAGTGCGGGAAGTTCGTTACATAGTCCCAGATGTAGAGACGGTTGCAGATCTTGCCCCATTCGATGATGTCATGCTGGAACGCCTTGTTGACTTCGCAGTCCGGATCGGACAGCGGATGCGAGAAGCAGCACTCGATCGAGCAGAGACGGATGATCACGTTGTCACGCGGCTTGGTGATGAGCGGCGCTTTTCTCGTATACTGATATGCGAGGGTTTCGATGGAAACATCCGGATAGTCGTCCTTGATGTCGTCCGCCACGGCGTTGACAAAGCGGAGAAGCGTGCCTGCGGGGCTTCCTTCTTCGGCGTCGGTTGCCTGACACTTTTCACACTTGCAGTAGGTCTGGTTATCGTTCTGGGAAACGGAAATGATCTTCGCCTGTGGATTGTTGTCGAGCCACTTGCGGACGTTCTTCTTGACGGTTTCGAGAACAGCGGGATCGTTCAGACAGGGCTGACCGGTAAACTGATTTCCCAGCTCAGACAGATCGGAAAGCGTGTGTACAAAACCGACCCAGTGGAAGTCGAGATGATTTTCCCCGTTCTTTCTGCGCCATGTGTCGTCGTGAGTGCAGGGCCAGTCGAGCTGACGGTATTCGTACGGCGGGCTGAACCTGAAGCGGAGTCCTTCGGGAAGGTCAACGTCGCCGTCCTTCAGATAATCGGTCTCCCTGCAGACGAAACGCCAGCCGATGTAGCGGTCGAGGAACTCGTACACACCGTAGAGGTCGCCCATCGCGTCGTTGCCGCTGATGATGAGGTTTCCTCCGGCTACTTTGATAACAAACCCGTGGTTGGTGAGTCCGTCGTACGAAAGCTTCGAGCAGGTACGTCTGGTTTTGCCGACGCGGATCTCGAAATCGCTCTTTTCGCAGTCGTGGATGATCGGCAGCTTCACGCCGGATGCAAGTGCAAGGTATTTCTGCAGCTCGAGTGCGGCGTCAAGGCTTTTTCCGTACACGATCTTGTACTTCGCGATCGGTGTTCCGGCAATGGTAATCTGCTTTGCCATAATAAATCCTCCTTTGAATGGGTTAATATTGATTTATCGGATGATATTGTTTTCTCAGAGTATATCGTACAGCGCAGGATCGTCAATACGCACCCGGCGTCCCTCTCTGGCGGAAACATAGCAGGCAAGAACCATTTTGAGGGAGTCTCTGGCTTCGTATACAGAGCAGATCGGCTCTCTTTCGCCGCGGAGGAACTGTGCGAAAAATTCTCCCTGTGCGGCGATCCGTTCGCCGTGTGTCGCGGGGCTGGGAATGCCGCTGTCGGTCCAGTCGCTGTCGCCGAGGACATAATATTTCAGACCGGGCTGACCTGCGGGACGCGGAAGACCGGTGGAAACCGCATCGCCGTAGTACTGCTGGATGGAGCCCTTGGTACCATAAATTTCCGTTGTGATTTCGGACGCGGTGCAGGTAAAGGAGCAGGTGATTTCGGCGATCATGCCGTCAGCGTACTTAAACAGGGCCACGGCATTGTCGTTGGGAACCTTGGGGTTCACCATGGTGCTCATCTCACAGCTGACGGATTCGGGCATACCGAAGACCCACTGCATCATGTCGAAGGGGTGGGACGCATCATCGGCGAAGATATCCCGGTTATACACAGGAGATGCATGCCAGGTGTTCTCAAAATCTGCCCAGGTATGGGTAGCCAGCGCATGACGGCGGCGGTACAGGCAAACCTTGCCCAGTTCCTTGTCCAGAATCATCTGACGCATCTTCCGGTTCTGGGGATCCACCCGCATCTGCC
>JBGVOJ010000005.1:0-5072 GCA_045126415.1 Eubacteriales bacterium
ACATCGCCTATGAACAACTGAAAAAACGTCTGGAAACGGAAGGACTGTTCGATCCTTCCAGAAAACGGTCTCTGCCGAAAATTCCAATGCGGGTGGGAATTATCACCTCTGCAACCGGAGCGGCCATCCGTGATATGATCAATGTGTGCGGCAGACGTTTTCCTGCTGCCAAACTCGTTTTATATCCGTCTCTTGTCCAGGGACCGGGTGCGCCTGCCGAACTGATTGCCGGAGTGCAGTATTTTAATACAGTACAATCGGTGGATGTCATCATTATCGGACGTGGCGGCGGTTCTATTGAAGACCTATGGGCATTCAACGATGAAGGACTGGCGCGTGTCATCGCAGCTTCCCGGATTCCAGTTATCTCTGCAGTCGGCCACGAAACAGATTTTACCATCTGTGATTTTGTCGCAGACCGCCGTGCACCTACGCCGTCAGCTGCCGCCGAACTCGCTGTTCCCGATACGGCTGAACTCAAGCGTAAGATTCAGAATATAGTCAGCAGGGAAGCCAATGTCCTGTACTCCATGTTAAAAATCCGCCGTGACAAGCTGGATTCTCTCGCCGGCACCCGTGCTATGACTAATCCGATGAATGTTATCGACGATCGCCGTATGCTGATCGGTATGCTGACAGAACGTCTGGTGCGTGCAGAAGAAAACAATGTTCAGAGACAACACTCTCTTCTTGCACGGGAAGCCGGACGCCTGGAAGCACTCAATCCGCTTTCTGTCATTGCCCGCGGTTACAGTGCAGTATATAAAACTGACGGCAGACTGGTAAAAAATATTGATGATGTAAAACCCGGAGATCAGGTGGAATTCAAAACCATCGGCGGTGCGGCAGTCTGTACGGTTGATGAAGTGAATAAAACGGGGAAATAATGAATGGAAACAAAAGAAAAACTTGAAAATATGTCCTTTGAAGCGGCAATGGCTCGTCTCGAAGAAATCGTTCGCATGCTGGAAAGCGGAAACGCCCCTTTGGATATGTCGCTGTCTCTGTTTGAAGAAGGCGTCGCACTTGTTAAACTGTGCAATTCCAAACTTGATACGGCAGAACAGAAAGTCAAAATTCTCACCGACGCAGGGGACGGAACTCTCGTCGAAACAGATATGAAGTAATCGAAACTGTTCAGCTAATGATTGTAAGGAGAGAAAGATCGTAATATTATGGAAATCTCCAACTCTGTTGAAACCGCTCTGCACGATGCAGCGGAAAAAGTTGAAAATGCTCTTTCAGAGTATCTGAAAGAACAATATGCCGGAAATACTGTTGTCGCAGAAGCCATGCGATATTCCACGCTCGGCGGCGGTAAGCGTATCCGTGCTTTTCTTGTAATTGAATTTTGTAAATTATTCGGCGGCAGTGTGGAAGCAGCTCTTCCGTATGCCTGTGCGCTGGAATGTATTCATGCTTATTCGCTGATTCACGATGACCTTCCGTGCATGGATGACGATGATCTGCGCCGCGGAAAACCGTCCTGTCATGTCAAATTCGGTGAAGCAGAAGCTTTGCTTGCCGGTGATGCACTTCTTACACTGGCTTTTGAACTCTGTGCATCCAACCAGTATGTATCGAATAAATCCGTCCGTCTTGCTGTTGCAACCCTTGCCAGAGAAGCCGGTGCCTGCGGCATGGTCGGCGGGCAGACGCTTGATCTGCAGAATTCTGTGGACAGTTATCGTGAACTGCGCAAGATTTACTCCATGAAGACCGGTGCACTTATCCGTGCAGCATGTCTTCTCGGCTATTATGCTGCAGCAGATAAACCACTCCAGTCCGATATCGACAATCTTAAGCTTTATGCCGAAGCTGTTGGTCTGTCCTTCCAGATCCACGACGACATTCTCGATGTAAGAAGCGACACTGCAACGCTCGGAAAAGAAGTAGGAAGCGATATCAAAAACAATAAAAAAACAGTTCTGGCTTTTATGAAGGTTACGGAAGCAGAGGAAGAAGAAGCTCTGCTGACATTGCTGGCAGTGGAAGCGATTTCACATTATGCCGACAGTGATCTTCTCTGTCGGCTTGCGATCTGGCTGCTTTCCAGACGGAAATAATCATGAGACTGGACGTATATCTGGCGAACACCGGACTCGCAAAAAGCCGCAGCCGTGCCGCACAGCTCATTTCCGGCGGATTTGTTTCTGTCAATGGAAAAACCATCACAAAATCCTCATATGATACGGCGGAAACCGATGATGTCCGGCTGATTGGTGAAGAACATCAGTTTGTAGGACGCGGCGGTATGAAGCTCGCAGGAGCACTCGATCGTTTTACTGTAAATGTTCACGGTCTTGTCTGTGCCGATGTGGGAGCTTCTACCGGTGGATTTACGGATTGCCTGCTTCAGCGCGGAGCTGTGCATGTTTATGCCATTGATTCCGGCCATGACCAGCTTGATCCGCAGCTTGCAAAAGATGAACGTGTCACCAATCTTGAGGGATGCAACGCACGGTATCTGACGTTGGAACAACTCGGTGAACTCTGTGACTGTGCAGTCAGTGACCTGTCGTTCATCTCCCAGACTCTCGTACTTCCGGCGGTATCTTCCATTTTGAAGGAACATGCCATGTATATCGCACTCATCAAACCTCAGTTTGAATGCGGGCGTGAAGCCGTAGGACGCGGCGGACTGGTCAAAGATAAAAAACAGCACATTGCAGCAATCCGGCGCGTTATTTCCTGTGCCGTTGAAAACGGTCTTGCACCGTGCGGAATTATGAAATCTCCGATTGCCGGCGGAGACGGAAATACCGAATTCCTGTTATATGCCATTAAAAACGGGATCGCATCTGTTTCCGAAAAAGCCATCATGGAGGCTGTAAATGAATAAGATTACCAATCTTGTGCTGATTCCGAATACCACAAAAAACATTGAGCCGCAGCTCATCACAAATTTTGTGATACATTTATGCGATCTGCAATGCCGTATCGGTGTTTTTTCGGAAAATATGGAATCTTTGTCCTATCTCGGGGACAGAATATATGAAATACAGAACAATGATGCTCTTGCACAATGCCATGCGGCGATTGTTCTCGGAGGAGACGGCTCCATCATCGATGCTTCCAATAAGCTTCTAGACGCAGAAATTCCAATCATCGGTATCAATTTCGGACATGTCGGCTATCTGGCGGAAATAGAGATCAATGAACTCAATCTTCTGGATGCGTTAGTGGAAGGGAAGTACAGTATTGATGAACGAATGATGCTTGACGCGGAAGTAATCACCCGCTCGGGCAAAGTACGGGCCAGTTCTACTGTCCTGAACGATATTGTTCTTTCCAACGGTCCGGTAGCGCGACTGCTTACCTTTGATATTTATTGTGGAAATGTCAAGATCCAGACCTGTCGTGCGGACGGAATCATTGCTTCCACACCGACCGGATCTACCGCTTACTCGCTGTCCGCAGGGGGCCCGGTTCTGGAGCCGTCTCTCGACTGTCTGTGTCTGACACCGATCTGTCCTCATACGCTCAATAGCCGTCCGGTTATTTTTCGGGGGGATTCTGAAATCCGTTTGTCCGGCATCCGGAGCAACGGATCCTCCGTTTATGTAACAGCGGACGGCCGTGACGTTCTCGCGTTGAACGAAGGTGATACCGTGTCCATCAAGCGTTCTGTCCATACCACAAAACTGATTCGAATCAAAGATAACGGGTTCCTCGGAATCCTTCATTCGAAGCTTTCGGAACATCAGTAACCAAAATTTTTTGATAATAACTCCAGACGAAAGGACTGCCATGAAAGTTAAGAGACATAATAAGATTCTTGAAATCATCGAAAATAACAACATCGAGACTCAGGAAGAACTTATTGCAAAGCTCAGACTCGCCGGATACGACGTAACTCAGGCGACAGTTTCCCGTGATATCAGAGAACTCAAGCTGCTGAAACAGATGTCCGATATGGGAACCTATAAATATGTAGTTCCGAAAAATAATACCAGTGAAAATCAACATGTATACAGCCGTGCAATTGCCAGTTCTATAAAAAGCGTGGATTCGTCGTACAATGATATCGTAATCAAGACATATCCGGGAATGGCTCAGGCCGTTGCGGCTGGGGTCGACTCCCTTCACGAAACAGATATTCTCGGCTGTGTCGCGGGGGATGACTGTATTATCATCGTGACCCGCGATACCGATTCGGCAGTTGCCATTGCCCACCGGATCACCAAGCTGATCAATACCTGATACATACCTAAAAACAGGAGAACATTATGCTTTGGAACCTGTATATTGAGAATATTGCCGTTGCAAAGCAGCTTGAAATCAATTTTCGGGAAGGATTTACCGTCATCACCGGACAGACGGGAGCCGGAAAATCCATCATCATTGACAGTCTTCTGCTCCTCTGCGGAGCAAAAAACGGCAGAGAACTGATCCGGAGCGGAGAATCCCGCGCTCAGGTCTCTGCAATTTTCAGCGGATTGGAAAAATACCATGATGTCCTGGAAACGCTTGGCTGTCCTCCGGATGAAAACGGTGAAATTCAGATTTCCCGTACTCTTTCGGCTGATGGACGAGGTAATGCAAAAATCAACCGGAAAACGGTGCCCCTGTCGCTTCTGAAAGAAGTTTCGGAGCTGCTGCTTGGTATCCAGACCCAAAGTGAACGGAATGATTTTGCTGACAAATCCACGTATGCCGCACTGCTGGATTCTTTTGCGGATAATGAAGAGGAACGCACGGAATACAGCAAACGTTATGCGGATCTCACAGCTGTCCGCGAAGAAATCGCCGCACTCAAGGAAGCCATGAGTCAGCGGGAAATGATGCTCGACATCCTCCGATATCAGAAAAAGGAAATCGAATCCGCAAAACTGAATGCAGATGATGAGGAAGAACGTCTTGTCCGGCTGCGCACCAAGCTGAAAAGTCTTGAACGGGTATCCAAGTATGCCGGTGTAGTAAATAAAGCACTGGCAAACAGTGAAAAAGGCGCAACCGCGGTCTATCTTATTGAACGTGCGGAAACAGCCTTATCTCAGCTTTCCGATGTTGTAGAAGGCGCGGAAGAAATGGTGGCCAAGTTGGCCGGTTTCCGTTACGAAATCATTGAT
>JBGVOJ010000006.1:0-2304 GCA_045126415.1 Eubacteriales bacterium
CGTCTCTGCGCGCACCGCGGATTCAACACGATCGCGCCGGAAAACAGTCTGCCCGCATTCGGCGCAGCGGTGGCTTCCGGTGCACAGGAAATCGAATTTGACCTGTGGGAAACGAAGGACGGAGAGATTGTCTCCATCCACGACAGCCATCTCGACCGCGTGTCCGACGGATGCGGCGCGGTGTGGGAGTATACCCTCGAGGAACTGCGGAAGTTCGATTTCGGCAAGGGGTTCGGCGGCGCATACAAGGGACTGCGGATTCTGACATTCGAGAGAATCCTGCAGACATTCTCCTGCCACACCATCATGAACATCCACATCAAGAGCCGGAACAACGTCGATCCGCTTGACGAAGGTTATCTGAAGAAGATCGTTGGACTGATCCGGAAGTACGACTGCGAAAGGTACGTGTACTTCATGACGGGCAACGACACGGTGATGCGCCAGCTCGGCGAAATCGCGCCGGACATCGTCCGCTGCGTGGGCGGCGGAAACGACTCCGACCATGTGGTGGAACGCGCAATCGAAATGGGCTGCGAAAAGGTGCAGTTCGTGAAGGGGCACGTGACGCAGGAAAACGTGGATCTGGCGAAAAAGCACGGCATCCGCTGCAATATTTTCTGGTCGGACGAGCCGGGGGAGGCCGCACGCTTCCTCGACATGGGCATTGACGTGATCCTGACAAACGATTATCAGCGTATGGAAGATGCACTCGGCGAACGTCTCATGCAGGAAACCGCATGGTAAAGATACCGGATTGATCTGACATGAAAAAACGAATGCTGCTTACCATCCGCACGCGGCATCCGGCGGCATGGATATCGTGCGGATTCATGGGAATTTCGGCCGCCGTCCGGCTGATTCACTACCTGTGCGGCATGCTGACGCCGGAAATCGTGCTGGTGCATCTGCTCCTTCCCGTGACGGCGGCGGTATTGTTCCTCGCGGGAATCATTGTCGGCGGACATTTTTCCAGACCCATGACCGCAGCGGCGGTAATACTCGGCGTGGCGTTTTTCCTCATCAAAGCGGGGATCTTTGCGCCGCTGCACCGCGCGCTGTGTACCGTCCTGTATCTGACAGTGCTGACGCTATATCTTCTGACTGTGACGGGAATCCTGCCGACAAAGAAGCTGCTGTATCCGCTGTTCGGGCTGCCGCTGCTGTATCACATCTTCGTGGAAGACATGAAACTTTACGTTTTCGCGGAACCGCCGGTGCCGGTCTGGGACTGGATGCCGGAAATCAGCGTCCTGTGCATCATGGCGGCGCTGTTTTCGCTGGTTTTCGCGATGAAAACGGTAAAAATACAGAAAAAAGAAAAGGAAAAGTGAGGTACTGTTATGTTGAACGACTTCCGAACCACCCTCAAAACCGCAAGAATGCCCGTCCGCAAAACCATGCGCAAACTGGGAACGCTCGACATCGGCGTCGTGGAAACCACGCCCGTTGTATGGAACGGCCGTCTGCTCCGCTTCGAATGGGTACGCAACTGCGGCTGGGGAACGACCGAACGTCCGGTCGGCTGCTACCGTTTTGTGGACATGACGGACGAATCTGCGCTGCCGGAATTTGCATATGACCATTCGTTCGGCTGCTGCATCGCAGAAAACGGTGCGATGTTCGTCCACGGTACGCGCGGAGGCGGCGGCGGAACGATTCTGGACACGTTCGTTTCGCGCGACCTCGTGAACTGGGAGACGTCCGTGGCACTGGAATTCCCGGCGGACATCAGCCTGTTCAACACGTCGGTGTGCAAAGGTCCGGACCGCTACATCATGGCGATTGAAATCGGCGGTACGAATCCGGCGGTGGGCAAGGCGTTCACCTGCGTCTTCGCGGAATCGCAGGATCTCGTGAACTGGACGCTCCTGCCGATGGACGAATTCAGCTACTCCCGCGACTACTACTCCGCCTGCCCGGTCATCCGGTATTACGACGGATTCTACTACATGATCTACCTCGAAAGCGCACCGCACCACCGCTGGCTCCCGTACATCGTCCGCAGCCGCGACCTGCGCGACTTCGAACTCGGTCTGACCAACCCGATCATGTACCCCTCTCCGGAAGACAAAACCGTCCTCTTCCCCGAAAAATTCACCGAAGATCAGCTCGACTTCATCGAGGGTGCCGTGGACTGCAACAACAGCGACGTCGACCTCTGTGACTTCAACGGCAAAACCATCATCCTCTACAGCTGGGGCAACCAGCTCGGCCGCGAATTCCTCGCCCTCGCCGAATACGACGGCACCGAAGAAGAGTTTCTGAAATCTTTTTTTGAGTGAGAAAAATGATTGGGGGGGG
>JBGVOJ010000007.1:0-3772 GCA_045126415.1 Eubacteriales bacterium
AAATCTGGAATGAACCTGATCTGCACCCGCAATGCTGGGACGGACCGGAAGACAAATTCTTCGAACTGTTCGAAATCGCGGCACGGCATCTGAAAGCCTGCTTCCCGAACCTCAAGATCGGCGGACCCGCCGTTACTTCTGTGAACAACAAACGCTTCCTTATTCCCTTCTTTGACCATATCACCCGCGACAAAAACAATCCGGTACCGCTGGATTTCTTCTCGTTCCACCGGTACGCACGGACTCCGCTGGAAGTTTCCGCACAGGCTGTGGAAGCGCGCCGTCTGCTGGATGAATACGGCTACACGGAAACCGAAACCATCCTCAACGAATGGAATTACGTCAAAAACTGGCAGCCGGCAGAGGATATGCTGTACTCCTACCGCGTGATTCCCTCTCTCAAAGGCTCGGCGTACGTTGCCGGTTCGATGCTCGCCTGCCAGCATTCACCGCTCGATCATCTGATGTACTACGACGCACGCGTCAGCACCGGATGGAACGGTCTTTTCGACGGTATTTCACAGGTTCCGCTGAAGCCGTATTACGCCATCTGGGATTTCGGTCGTCTGTATGAGCTGAAGAATGAAGTCGCCTGCACAACGGACGATCCGGATATCTTTACCGCTGCGGCTGTGGACGACGACGGAAAAACCGCCGCGATCATGCTGACATATTATAAGGATCATGCAAGCATCGACGGCAGCCGGTGTGAGGAGGAAACGAAGTGTGTCCGTATCGACTGGTCGGGATTTGCTTCGTGCGAAGGTGTGACGGCGGAATACCGTTTCATCGACAGCGATACCGAAGACGGAAGCAAAGTCCGTGTTGAAGAAGTCTTCTTCGGCGAACGCGGAGCACATATTTTCACGCTGCCGCTGTATACGACGATTCTTGTAACACTGAAAAAGTAAACGTAAAAATACCGCGAATCGGAACGGTATGGTATGGAAACTCTGGCGGATTGGTTCGGCGAAATGTGTCCGGCAGTAGATGTCCGGTATTTTGACACGGATGTGACATACCGGTATGTGTGAATTTACGGCTGCGGAGAATTTCTCTGCAGTCGTTTTTCATTCTGTTTTTCGAGGATTTCCTGCAAATGTGCGAGAATATATCGCTGTGCATACGAATTATACAGCACTGCAGTATAGTCACCTCTCATACCATTTCTCTGTTCGGTGCTGATACCGAATCGCTGACCGTTTTCTGTCGGATATTTTGATGTTTTACCGCTTGGATGTGTATGAACATACAGTAATTCTTCCGAAACCAGCCATGTGGTAATTGTATTGGCACTGAGCTGCCGCATTTTATTCGGGTCAATCAAAGCGTTGATCCGGCTGGTAACTTCTGTGATCTGGAGAGGAATTTCCGACAGCTGATACTGTGCAAGCTGTTCGTTTGTTATCGAAAACTTTTCTCTGGGTTTTATCTGAGGCTCTGTCCCGCCATTCTCAATGACCTGTCCGAGAACCTCTGTAATGTACTGCAGGCAGCGGGATATCCGTTCATTGTTCACGATATCACTTTCCGGAAGCAGTGTATCATCAAGCGGATTTACTCCGTTTATGAGTTTCCGCAAATACATTCTTGCCCGCTCCATTTTCTCAAGTTCTGTCATTTTTTCTTCCTCATTATTTAATTATATTCTCATCTGACTACTGCTGTCAGTATAACATATCCCGGATCGGTTTACAATACTGACAATGGAAATAATAACAGAATATATTATTCTCGAAATTTTCGTCACTTTTTTCACCGGATTCTTTCACAAAATCGTATTTGCAGGGTTGATTTCGAAGGGGAAATATGGTAGAATAAATGCAACAATAAAAATTTGTGTATACTTAATATATAAAATATTTTTCACTTCTTAACCGAAGAAAGGAAAAGCCACCTATGCAGAATTATGTACTGAGCTGCTGTTCCACGGCAGACCTCTCTCATGAACATTTCGTTTCCCGTGATATCCGCTACATCTGCTTCCACTACACCATGGATGGTGTGGAACGTCCCGATGACCTCGGTCGTTCGATGTCCTTTGAGGATTTCTATGCTGCAATGGTAGCCGGTGCGGACACCAAGACCTCACAGGTCAGTGCCGGGGAATATATGGCTCATTTCGAATCAATCCTGAAGGAAGGCAAGGATATCCTGCATCTCACCCTTTCCTCCGGTATTTCCGGTTCCCATATGTCTGCGCGCGGTGCAGCGGAAATGCTCGCCGAAAAGTACCCGGACCGCAAGATCATCATCGTGGACTCTCTTGCAGCTTCCTCCGGTTTCGGTCTGCTGATGGACAAGCTTGCCGATCTCCGTGACGAAGGCATGGGTCTCGAAGAACTCGCAAAGTGGGCGGAAGATAACCGTCTGAATATGCACCACTGGTTCTTCTCCTCCGACCTCACCTTCTACATCAAGGGCGGTCGTGTTTCCAAAACCGCAGGTGCCATCGGCGGTCTTCTCGGTATCTGCCCCCTTCTGAATATGGACGTGGAAGGTCATCTGATCCCCCGCGAAAAAGTCCGTCCGAAGAAGCGTGTCATCAACCGTATCACGGAAATGATGAAGCTCCACGCGAATGATCTGACCAACTACAGCGGCAAGTGCTACATCAGCCATTCTGCCTGCTATGAAGACGCCCGCGCCGTTGCCGACCTCGTGGAAGCAGCTTTCCCGAATCTGAACGGCAAGGTTCTTATCAATAACATCGGTACCACCATCGGCAGCCACACCGGCCCCGGCACTGTCGCGCTCTTCTTCTGGGGCGACAAGAGGGTTGACTAATCGTATAGGGCAAAGGACATTATGAATCATATGGAAACAAAAGATAAAGATATGTCGGAGAACATCGAAAAATATCTGGACGGTGAGCTGTTTGCCAGCATGGTGCGCGGCGGTGCGGCTCAGCTTCGTTCCAATGCGGATGTGGTCAACAACCTCAACGTCTTCCCTGTTCCGGACGGTGACACCGGCGATAATATGAGCATGACCATCGAAGGCGGCGTCGCTGCTCTCGAAGGAATGCATACCGACAACCTCGCGGACGTGACACAGAAACTCTCTCAGGGGATGCTTCTCGGCGCACGCGGCAACTCCGGGGTTATTCTCTCCCAGTTCTTCGCGGGTATGACAAAGGGCTTCGCAAAGCATGAAAAAGCCAACGCACAGGTCGTCGGTATGGCAATGCAGGAAGGTGTCAAGCAGGCATATGCTTCTGTCATCACTCCGACAGAAGGCACAATCCTCACCGTTGCACGTGAAGCAGTCGAATATGCCGTTTCCCGCCTTACGGAAACAAGCACCATCACCAGCCTTTTCTCCGACCTCATCAAGGAAATGTACAATTCCCTGCAGCGTACGCCGGATCTTCTGGCTGCTCTGAAGGAAGCGGGTGTGATTGACAGCGGCGGCGCCGGACTGTTCTATATCATGCAGGGATTCTATAAAATTCTCATCGGTGAAGAAATCGACGAATCCGAACTTCCCGCCCCCGCAAAGGCACCGGCGGTAGACTTCTCCTCCTTCGGTCCCGACAGCGTTATGACCTATGGCTACTGCACCGAACTTCTGCTTCAGCTGCAGAACGCCAAGGTGGATGTGGAAGTGTTCGACGAAAAAGTGATTGTTGATTTTCTTCAGACCATCGGAGATTCCATTGTTGCCTTCAAGACCGGTACCATTGTGAAGCTTCATGTTCACACCATGACTCCCGAAAAGGTTCTGGAATTCTGCCGTCAGTTCGGTGAATTCCTGACCATGAAGATTGAAA
>JBGVOJ010000008.1:0-2952 GCA_045126415.1 Eubacteriales bacterium
ACAGGATGAACATATTCCGGAACCATTCGACTTCCTTCAGACCGGAAACCGCACCGGACATCGTATCCATACCGAACATAAGTACGGCAAAGCCGAGAAGGATCGTGCCCGTGTCCTTGCGCTTCTGTTCGCCGCCCATCATGTACAGGATAATACCGATGAGCGCGAGAATGGGAGTGAATGAGGTCGGTTTGAAGAGCTGAACAAAGATATTGCTGCTTTCAATACCGCTCAAGCTGAGAATCCACGCCGTAACCGTCGTACCGACGTTGGCGCCCATGATGACGTTGATCGCCTGCCGCAGCGTCATCAGACCGGAGTTTACAAAACCTACGACCATGACCGTCGTCGCGGACGAACTCTGGATCACCGCCGTTACGCCGAGACCCGTCAGGAAGCCTGCCGCCTTGTTCGACGTCAGCTTGCTCAGCAGCGCACGAAGGCTGTCCCCCGCACGCCGTTCCAGCGATTCGCCCATCTGGTTCATCCCGAACAGGAAGAGACACAGACCGCCGATCATTGTCAATACATCAAATATTGTCATGAAATGATGTTCCTCGGGGAAAACTTTTTTCAAAAAAGTTTTCTCCGAACCCCTTTCAAAAAACTTTCATCATTGGAAAAGAATTTTCGTTCTTTCCAAACTTTCCTGCTTAATATTTTATAGGATCTCCGTCAAGTTCGTTATCAGTTTTTTGTAAAATCTGTGTAAAGTCCTGTTTCCGAGCAAATTTTACATTTTGTGCGACATAAATTTGCAAAAAATATACAATATTTATTGACATCATTCCACAATCGTGTTATAATTTACGTCCCGTCACTGTTTTTATACATATTTTTGTAAAAATGAGAAAGAAAGTGAGGTATTTATGGATTTCAGAATGGTGTTCGACCGGATCCCGGAGGAATTCGACCGGTGGAGACCACGTTACTGCGACGCCCTGTTTGCGGATGTGATCGCCTACGCGGAACTCGCACCGGGAAAAAACACTCTCGAGATCGGTCCGGGCACAGGACAGGCTACGGAGCCGGTTCTGAAAACGGGATGCACATACACAGCCATTGAGCTGGGCGCGCATCTTACGGCATTCATGCGGAAGAAATTTGACCGTTACAAGAATTTCTCCATTGTGAACGATGATTTTGAAACGTACAATTTCGGGAGGGAGCGGTTTGATCTGGTATACTCTGCCGCGGCAATTCAGTGGATTCCGGAGAAAATCGCCTTTTCGAAAACGTACGAAATGCTGAAGCACGGCGGCACGCTGGCAATGTTCCTCACCCGCTCGGAATACAGAAGCTCCGATCCGGTACTGTATGACCGGATTCAGGAAGTTTATTCGGAGTATTTCCATCCGGAACAGAATTATACCTGCCGTCTTGCCTACGAAAATGTACAGGATTACGGATTTACGGAATTCAAACGGCGTGAATATCACGCACAGCGGGTCTTCAATGCCGACGAATACGCGGCGTTTTCCGCGACGCACTGCGACCACATCGTCCTTGAGGAACCATACCGGACAAAGTTTTTCGACGGACTCCGCAAAGCGGTACGGGATGCAGGCGGCAGGATCGTATTCAATGACACCTTCGTCCTGTATCTTGCGCGGAAACCGTGATCCGGACAACACACAAAATGGTGACAATTTATGATCGAATTGAATAATATCTCAAAAACCTTCCGCGTCGCGCGACGGAATTCCGGCTTCGGCGAGGCGGTCAAGGCTCTCTTCAAGCGTGAATACACCGAAATTCACGCGCTCTCCGACGTTTCGTTCCGCATCGGCGACAGCGAAATGGTCGGCTACATCGGTCCGAACGGTGCCGGAAAAAGCAGTACCATCAAAATCATGAGCGGCATCCTTACCCCCGATTCCGGAGAATGTACGATCAACGGTCTCACGCCGTGGAAAAACCGTGCCGCTCATGCCGCGAACATCGGCGTTGTCTTCGGGCAGCGGTCGCAGCTCTGGTGGGACGTTCCCGTCATCGACTCGTTCGAACTGCTGAAGGATGTCTACCGCATCCCTTCTCCCGTGTACCGCGATTCCCTCGACGAGCTGGTGACCCTGCTTGATCTTGCTGAAATCATCCGTACCCCCGCACGGCAGCTTTCCCTCGGACAGCGGATGCGGTGCGAGATCGCCGCTTCCCTCCTGCATCGCCCGGCCGTCCTCTTTCTCGACGAACCGACCATCGGACTGGATGCCGTTTCGAAAATCGCCGTCCGTTCCTTCATCAAGAAAATCAACCGGGAACGCGGAACAACCGTGATTCTCACCACCCACGATATGCAGGACATCGAGGCCCTCACCGAGCGCATCCTCCTCATCGGCGGGGGACGGATCCTGCTCGACGGCTCCCTTTCCGAACTCAAGGCAAAAAGCTCGTCCGTCCGCCGTCTGACCCTGCAGTTCACGGACGGTTCCCTCCCCCCGCTCGACGGCGTAACGGTGCAGAGCTGTGAAAACGGTCATGCCGTCTGCTCCGTCGACACCAATATCCTTCCCGTTTCCCGCGCAATCGAAATGTTTTCCTCTGCAGTCTCCATCACCGACCTCTCCGTCGAGGGGACAACGGCGGAGGAGCTGGTTGTGTCGCTCTACAAGGAGTTTGACATATGAGGAAATATCTCACCTATTTCCGGATCCGCTTCATCGGCGGTCTGCAGTACCGCGCGGCGGCACTGGCGGGGATCTCAACGCAGTTTGCGTGGGGATTTCTGTACATCCTGCTGTACTCCGCGTTCTGCCGCGCCGATCCGGACGCGTTTCCGATGGAATTTTCGCAGCTTGCGTCGTATGTCTGGCTGCAGCAGGCGTTTCTTGCGCTGTTCATGAACTGGTATTACGACAGCGACATCCTCGGCATGATTTCCGGCGGTACGATTGCGTACGAACTGGTGCGCCCGCTGGACATCTACGTCCTGTGGTTCACGAAAACGATTGC
>JBGVOJ010000009.1:0-2262 GCA_045126415.1 Eubacteriales bacterium
CTGTCGGACAACCAGAGTAGATCTGATCTTGATGGATGTCTGCACTTCGCTGTACGCCAACGGAATCGATGCAGCCGAAAAGATCAAACAAAATTTCCCGCAGATCAAAATAATCATTATCACCGGTCAGCCGGAATGCAGCTTCATTGAACGCGCACGAAAAGCCGGTGTGGACAGCTTCTGGTATAAAACCGAAACGGCGGAGAGCATCCTCAACGTTATGGAACGAACCATGGCGGGTGAAAATATTTATCCGGAATCAACACCGCCGTTGCAGTTCGGATATATCACCAGCGATGAATTGACGGCTCGTGAGCTTGAGGTTCTTCGTGAGGTCGTAGCCGGTGAAAGTGATGCGGCAATTGCGGAAAAATTGTATATGTCTCTGCGAACCGTAAAAGGACATATTCAGTCCATGCGTGACAAGACCGGATTCAGAAATCGAACGGAACTTGCCGTTCGTGCCAGAGACTGCGGATTGATCATTATTGATAAAGAAACCGAATAATTCCCAATATTGCAAGAAGTACTGTCAAATCGACGGTACTTCTTTTATTTATGCACGAAAGTACGATGTAGATAACCTGCCGGAATGATAAAATATATATAAGAATTAGAGAGGAGCTTCTTCAGAGAGGAGGAGTGCATGTGAAGAAAGTTCTTGTCAGTATCAAAAACGAACTTCTGTCCGAAGCCGTTATTCGTACTATAAAAGAATGTGGAGAATTTGTAGTTGATCGTATTTCGCCGGATTCTGCCAAAAGCATAACACAGCCATTCGATTTAATGGATGCGGATATTTATCTGATGGAAATTTCCAAACTTCCCGGAACAACTTTGAACCAACGGCTGAACGAAATCCAAAATTTACGCAGCAGTAATCCGGAATGTAAGGTTGTAATGCTTTGCGATGATACTGCGACCCCGGAGATCGCACGTAAAGTCACACAATTGAAAAAAGATCATATGATAGATGCTTTCTTCTACACCTCGGTTACAGCAAATTACTTAATTTCAACGCTTGTATCGTTGTGAGCAAAAATATACACATGATGGAAAGGATAAATCACATGGTGGAAAATCTCAATGATTTACAAATATTCGTAAAGATAATCGAAAAAGAATACGGGAGCAGAATTGCATACAGATATCTTGACGAAGATTCGATCATCGACAAAACATTCGCAGAATTGGCAAAAGATATACACGCTGTTGCTTCGTGGCTGGTAAAGAACGGTTACTCCGGTAAACATATTGCCATCATAGGATCAACCTCCTATCCGTGGGTAACGACGTTTCTTGGCATACTGTGCAGTGCCAACGTTGTTGTCCCCGTGGACAAAATGCTTTCTCCAAAAGAGATGCTGAACATTCTGGAAATGGGTGATGTGGATACCGTATTCGTATCGGAGGAATTTGCCCATTTGTCCGAATCCATCAGACAGAGTAATTCCCGGATAACAAAAGTTATTTGCTTTGCGGATGAATGCTTCGGGGAGATCTTGCAGACCGAGGCGGTATCGCTTCCGCGCATTGATCCGGGAGCGATGGCAGAGATTCTTTTTACTTCCGGTACGACCGGTGTCAGCAAGGGCGTCATGCTCAGCCAGAAGAATCTCTGCGCCAACATATCGGATTACTACAGCCTGAACATCCTGGATAAAACCCACTGCGAACCGGTGGCAATGTCCGTTCTGCCGATCCATCATACCTATGAGCTGACCATCGGTCACCTCGGAATGCTGTATCGGGGTGTAACCATCTGCATCAATGACCGGCTTGAACATATCGCAGCCAACATGAATCGGTTCAAGCCCGGTTTTATTCTTGTCGTTCCCGCGATTGCGGAAGCATTTTACAAGAAAATCATGGATGGTATCGCATCGGGAGCGAATCAAAGAAAAATTGCATTCGCAAAAAGGATCAACCGTATATGCAGCATTTTTGGAATCGATATCCGAAGAAAGCTGTACAAAAGCCTGCTGGACAAATTCGGCGGGAATCTGACAAGTATTGTTGTTGGCGGTGCGGCACTTCGCCAGGACGTTGCAGAAACCTTCACCGAATTTGGTGTAAACATGTTCCAGGGATACGGCCTTACGGAATGTGCGCCGCTGGTTGCGAGCAATTACCCCAGAGGAAACCGGCTTGGCTCCGTGGGAAAACCGATCTCCTGTATGACCACAAAAATCGAAGACGGCGAGATCCTTGTAAAAGGCGATTGTGTGATGCTGGGATATTACAAGAATCCCGAGGCGACTG
>JBGVOJ010000010.1:0-5317 GCA_045126415.1 Eubacteriales bacterium
ATGAACGAGCGCTAAAAAGCTCCGTTCCCTATTCTTCGAAAATAGTGAATGGAGCTTGCATTATTCAAATTCAGTATATTTACTTTTTCTTCTTTCCAAGCAGTACGAATAGCAGGAGTGCTACCGCCGATCCCGCTACAATCCACACGATCACGGGCATATCGTCAGATGTACTCGGGGAGGTTTCCGTGTCCTCCGAGATCACCGGATGCTCGTCCGTTGCAAAGGAGTTTTCAGCGTAATACCCATTCTTTTCGTTGTATCCGACGCCGTTTGTTATGTAGAGCTCGCGGATGTTCACGTTAGCATTTCTCGCTTCAAGTCCAAAACCCTCGCTCGGGATCATGAGCACGCTGTTTCTAAGGAGTGTGTATTCGCTGCCGCCCGCCTCAAGCACTATCTCGTACAGCGCATTATTCTCAATCGGGATCGTGACGTGAACCGTCTCGCCGGACGAAATAGCGGCTGAAAGCGCAGGATCGGGAGTCACAAAATCATCGACAGTACCGTTATATCTGACGACGACGCTAGATACGTTCGTAGGCTCGTCACCTCTGCAGTTCAGCATGAACGCAATATATCCGTTACTGTTTTCGTGCGCATCGAAGGAAAAGTCGAACTCAACGGTGTACGTATCTCCTCTTTCGATCTGCGGAAGGATGAGGTAAACTCTGCCTTTATTGTAAACATTGATGCTGAGATCCTCGCCGGGACAGTCAATAAAAGCACTCTCCGTGCTCTGAGTTCCGATTATGATCCCCGAAAAAGCAATATTTGAAATTTCTGAAAAATCCTGGTGATAGAGAACCTCACCCACGGAGGTATCGGGATTCGCAGCGGTAATGTTCACGAGTGATAGAATAATCATAACGATCATAAACAAACTGAATTTTCTCATAAACCCTCCCCTGAAAGCTTCCGCGAAAGCGAAGTATTTCTTCCATAATTATTATACATTTTTTAATCCATCCCGTCAAGTATATTTCTGCATTTCCGGGAATAAGTTTCGTCTTTCAAAAAAACAAAAAGCCTCTGCCGAAGCAGAGGCTATATACTTTTATTAGTGAACGATGTAACGCTCTGTATCCTTGTCGAAGAGGTGAACTCTGGACATATCGAAGGCAACGTTGATGATGTCGCCTGCTCTTGCTGTGGAACGAGCAGATACGCGAGCTGTCATGGAAGTTTCTTCGGATACGAGGTAGAGGTAGATCTCAGCACCCATAAGCTCGGTAACTTCTACGTCTGTTTCGATTACGGAGTCGGACATAGCTCTGATGGAGGGAGCATCGTCGTGGATACACTCGGGACGGATACCTGCAACAACTTCTCTGCCGATGTAGTCTTCAAGAGCAGGATCGTTTGCCTTTTCTGCAGGAAGCTTGAGGGAGTTGGAACCAAACTTAATGAATACGTCTTCGCCTTCCTTTTCAAGCTGGCAGTTGATGAAGTTCATCTGAGGTGTTCCGATGAAGCCTGCAACGAAGAGGTTTACGGGGTAGTCGTAGAGGTTCTGAGGAGTATCAACCTGCTGGATGAGACCGTCCTTCATAACTACGATACGGGTAGCCATCGTCATAGCTTCGGTCTGGTCGTGCGTTACGTATACGAACGTGGTACCAACTCTCTGGTGGATCTTGGTAAGCTCGGTTCTCATCGTTGCACGAAGCTTTGCGTCGAGGTTGGAGAGCGGTTCGTCGAGAAGGAATACCTTCGGGTTACGAACGATCGCACGACCAAGAGCAACACGCTGCTTCTGACCACCGGAGAGGGCCTTCGGCTTTCTGTCAAGGAGGTGAGTGATGTCAAGAATGCGGGCTGCTTCTTCTACACGGCGCTTGATTTCTTCCTTCGGAGTCTTGCGGAGCTTAAGACCGAATGCCATGTTGTCGAATACGGACATGTGCGGGTAAAGAGCGTAGTTCTGGAATACCATCGCGATGTCACGGTCCTTCGGAGCAACGTCGTTAACGAGCTTGTCACCGATGAAGAGTTCGCCTTCGGAGATTTCTTCAAGACCTGCGATCATACGGAGAGTGGTAGTCTTACCGCAACCGGAAGGACCTACGAGAATCAGGAATTCCTTGTCCTTGATTTCAAGGCAGAAGTCGGATACAGCGGTAACGCCGCCGGGATATTTCTTGTAGATGTGCTTGAGAGATAAGCTAGCCATTAATAAATCCTCCTTGGATGTTTCTATCCATTGTTATTTTCAGCAGGACAACTTGCTGCCCTGCGTAGGACGTACAAATGTCCATATACCATTTACCGTGGTATATTGTATCAAATCACGCCACATTTTTAAAGAGTTTTTTTTACCGAAATTTGATTTATTCCTTTGTGCATTCTGTACATTTTTATCCCGCATCCGCCGATGCCGCGGAGGGTGGCAAAAAGTAGTTTTCTAATTTTATTAGAAGATTAAAATCTGCCGTTTATTCCTTCCGCATGGTCAGTCCGATCCGGCCTTTTTTGACGTCCACGGACTTGATCCTCACGGTCACAACGTCCCCGACAGCGAGGACTTCGGAGGGATGTTTGATGTACCGGTCGGCGATTTCGCTGATGTGGACGAGGCCGTCCTGATGCACGCCGATGTCGACGAACGCGCCGAAGTCGATGACATTGCGCACGGTACCGGTCATGGTCATGCCGACCTCGAGGTCTTCAATGGACAGCACGCGGTCGCGCAGGATCGGCGGCGGAAGATTGTCGCGGATGTCGCGCCCGGGCTTTTCAATTTCGGCGAGGATATCCTCCAGCGTCGGTTCGCCGCAGCCGAGAGTTTCCGCCAGTTTTTTGAAGCCGTACTTCTTCACATCATCCCGCAGATTCAGACCGCCGCGTACGTCCGCAAGGGTACGTCCGAACGTCTCCAGCAGCTTTTTCGTAATCGCGTAGGATTCCGGATGCACGCCCGTGTTGTCGAGGATTTCGTCTCCGTCCGGGATGCGCAGGAAGCCCGCAGCCTGCTGGAATGCCTTTGCCCCGAACCGCGGCACCTTCAGAATTTCCTTCCGCGTCCGGAATTCGCCGTTTTCCTCGCGGTATTTCACGATGTTTTTCGCGGAGGTCATGTTGATCCCCGCTATGTACGACAGCAGTGAATACGACGCCGTATTGACGTCCACACCGACGGAGTTTACCGCGTCCTCAACCACACCGGTCAGGGCTTCGTCGAGTCTCGAAGGCTTCATATCGTGCTGATACTGCCCGACGCCGATGGATTTCGGGTCGATCTTCACCAGTTCCGCGAGAGGATCCTGCAGACGTCTGGCGATCGAAACCGCACTGCGTTCGGTTACGTCGAAATCCGGGAATTCCTCCGCACCCAGCTCCGACGCCGAGTAAACCGACGCGCCCGCTTCGGAAACGATGATGTACTTCGTCTTTCCGCCGAGTTCGCCGAGCAGTTCCGCGATGAACTTTTCCGATTCACCGGACGCCGTCCCGTTGCCGATGGCAACGACGTCGACGCCGTATTTCTGAATCAGACGGGTCACGGTCTTTTTCGAGTCCGCGATGCGTTCGTGCGGCTTGGTCGGGTAGATGACCGCCGTTTCAACCACAGCCCCCGTCTTCGTGACAACGGCAAGCTTACAGCCGGTGCGGTAGCCGGGGTCGTAGCCGAGGACGGTCTTTCCCTTCAGCGGAGACTGGAGCAGAAGATTTTTGAGGTTCATCGAGAACAGCGCGATGGCACTTTCGCTCGCGCGGTCGGTCATATCATTCCGGATCTCGCGTTCCACGGACGGCGCGATAAGACGGTCGTAACTGTCGCAGACCGCCGCCGAAACATGCGCAAACGCCGGACTTTTCGGGTTCGTGATGACCTCGGAAAAGAGATAGTTCAGAATGATATCGCGTTCCACGGCGACGGAGACGGACAATGCGTCCTCCTTCTCTCCTCGGTTGATGGCAAGAACGCGGTGGGACGGGATCTTCGCCACAGCTTCGGAATGTTCGAAATACTGTTCGTACACCGCAGCGGCGTTTTCGAGTTTCTTTGTGGAAATCGTCCCGTGCCGCTCGGTGAGGGAGCGGATTTCGCGGCGGTATTCCGCGTTGTCCGAGACGTTTTCTGCAATAATGTCGCGCGCACCGGCAAGGGCGTCCTCCGCGGTGGCAACGGAATTTTCTTCATTAATATAAGCGGCAGCGGCTTCCTCAAGCGACGGACGGTACGCCTTCTCCTGCTTCATCAGGAGATCAGCCAGCGGCTCCAGACCGCGCTCACGGGCCACGGAAGCGCGCGTACGGCGTTTCGGCCGGAAGGGACGGTAGATGTCCTCCACTTCGGTGACGGTCTCTGCGGCGGCGATGGCGGCGTTTACCGCGTCGTCCAGTTTGCCCTGTGCGTCGATGAGGGCACGCACTTCGTCTTTGCGCTTTTCGAGATTGCGCAGGTACGTCAGGCGGTCGCAGAGCGTACGCAGGACGGTGTCGTCCAGACCGCCGGTGACTTCCTTCCGGTACCGCGCGACAAACGGAACGGTGTTTCCGTCGTCGAGCAGAGCCACAGTGGCGGACAGACGTTCAAGGGGGATGTTCAGTTCATGGGAAAGGCATTCAAGAATATCCATAGAGTCTCCGTTTGGTTATTTTCCGAGTAAAACATTGATTTCTTCTCCGGTCAGCTCACGCCACTCGCCGCGCGCGAGTTTTTTGTCAAGCGTCAGTCCGGCAAACGTCAGACGTTCGAGATAGGTGATCTCGCTGCCGACCGCGTGGAACATCCGCTTGATCTGGTGATACTTCCCTTCCGTGACGGTGATCCGTCCGTGGGTCGCGTCGTCGAGCTGCACCGTGCAGGGCTTGGACGTGAAGTCCGACAGTTCCACGCCGTCCTCCAGCTTTTTCTTCATTTCCATTGTCAGAGGCAGGCATTCGAAGCCGTACGTCTTTTCACGGTGGTGCTTCGGTGAGAGAAGCTCGTGCGCCGTGGGGCCGTCGTTGGTCACGAGAAGGAGACCGACGGTGTCGATGTCCAGCCGTCCGCAGGGAAACATCCCGAGACGGGTGAACTCCGGAGGAAGAAGTTTCATAACGGATTTCGGATCATCGTCCGTTGTACTTACATAATCGGCGGGTTTGTTGAGAATAATATACTTGTACTTCGTCCAGCGGACAGTCTGACCGTCTGCTGTAACGACGGCGGTATTTTCGTCCACTTTCGCGGACGGATCGCGCACCGCGTTTCCGTTCACGGCAATCCGCCCGGACCGGACGGCACGTCCGGCTTCGCTGCGGGAGAACATCCCGCTGTCGGCAAGGTATTTGTCAAGTCGCATCATTGGGATTAACTTCTTGGGGGGGG
>JBGVOJ010000011.1:0-1770 GCA_045126415.1 Eubacteriales bacterium
CTGGAATGCGGTATGCACTGCATCGACTGCCCGGTCTCCCGCATGGAAACCGTTGAAGAAGCCTGCATGGTTCACGGCGTAGATCCGGACGAACTCATCGAAAAGCTTAACGAGTATTTCAAGAACAAGAAATAAGATAAAGGAAAAAGGCGGAGAATCCTCCGTCTTTTTGATTAGGAACTATGGAAAACGAAAAATTATGTACCCTTGACGGACGGCTGTCCTGTGCGGCATCGTTTGTCCGGAAAGGTTCCGTGGTGTGCGATGTCGGGACAGATCATGCGTATCTGCCGGTGAATCTGATTCAGCGGGGGATTGCAGAACGGGCGGTTGCGTGCGATATCAACGAAGGTCCGCTGGAACGTGCGCGGTGGAGCGCGGCGAAGTTCGGCGTGACGGAGAAGATCCGGTTCGTTCTTGCGGACGGGCTGGACGGCGTGCATCCGGAGGCGGACGGTGTGAACGATATTATCATCTGCGGCATGGGCGGCGAGCTGATCGCGCGGATTGTCGATCTGTCCGATTATACCCGGCAGCCGGATGTGCATCTGATTCTGCAGCCGATGACGTGCGCGCCGGAGCTGCGGCAGTACCTCTGGGACAACGGATTCTGTATCCGTGAGGAACGTCTCTGCGAAGCGGCGGGGAAAATTTATACCTGTATGCACGTATCGTACGACGGTGTAAAACGGACATACACTCCTGCGGAACTCATCCTCGGGAAGCACAACATTGAAAAACGCGAGCCGCTGTTTGACGAATATGCCGCGACGGCTGTACGTCGTCTGAAAACGCAGATTGCCGGAATGAAAAAAGGCGGTCTCGGCACCGCGAAGGAAGAAGCTGACCTCGCGTCCGTCGAAACCGCAATTCACGGAGGAACAATATGAACGTAAAAACTTTACACGACGAACTGACAAAACGCTGGCCGAAGACACTTTCCGCCGCGTGGGACAACGACGGAATTATGGTTTCCGCGGACGTGAACGCCGAAGTGAAGCGGGTACTCGTCGCGCTCGACGCGTCTTATGCGACCATCAGGTATGCGGTGGAAAACGGCTTTGACACCGTCATCACACACCATCCGATGATCTTCAAGGGAGCGAAAAACGTCACCCCGTCCACGCTCATCGGACGCCGCATTGTCGACGCGCTCACAAACGGCGTGTCCGTGCTGTCCTTCCATACCCGTCTCGATGCGGCGGAAGGCGGCGTGAACGACAAACTCTGCCGTGCGCTCGGCTTTACTGCCTGCGAAACCTTCGGGGATGACGAAATGCCGACCCTTGGACGCATCGCGGAAATTCCGGGGGTGACCGCCGGAGAACTCGCGGAACTTGTGAAAACGAAGCTCGGCTGTGACGCCGTACGCGTCAGCGGAGACCTCTCGAAGACCGTGACCCGCGTCGCTCTCTGCGGCGGGGACGGCAAGGACTTCATCTATCCCGCACTTGCCGCCGGCTGTCAGGCGTATATCACCGGCGACGCGGGATACAATATGGCGGAAGATGCTGCCGAGGACGGGCTGGTCACAATCGAGGTGGGACATTACCACAGCGAAGCACCGGTCTGCCGTGTGATCGCGGAAGCAGTACGGGAACTGACGGGGATTGACGCGGAATTTTACGATTCCTGCGGATATCGGGTTATCTGAGGACGATCTGTTTAAACAAATCCGGATAATGTTTCCGGTACCACAGCAGGATCAGCGCGTCTCTCACCTCGAGAACGGAGCGTGACCGAACCCAGATATAGCGGATATCCTTCAGT
>JBGVOJ010000012.1:0-2546 GCA_045126415.1 Eubacteriales bacterium
CATGCCGAGCAGTTCTTCGGCACGGGCGAAAAGTTCTTCATCGGAGCCGCCGTATTCATTGGAAGCGAGATATTCATTGGAGACGAGAATCTGCTTGACGCGGATGAATTCATCGCTGTCGAACACAGCCTGCAGGGTATCAGCGTCGTTCGTGATCTTGCCGGATGCGATCAGGGCATTGAGAAGCTCTTCCGCGAGCAGTTCGTTGCGCATAATGAAGCGGTAGACGCTGTCGTTCATGTTGTACTGCGCGATGGCGTCGGCGTAGGTTTTGTAGTCGTAGTCGTATTCTTCGTAAATGGCGTCCATCGTGATGTCAAGAGCATCGGTGACGTATGTGTCATCGGCGCTGATGCCGTATTCCTCGCACATCGCGAGGGTGGCGTAGAGGGTGACGATGGTTTCTTCGACGTCCGCATTCAGTTCTTCCATGAGAGCGGCACCGGATTCGCCGAGCCAGATGTCGGACGACTTTCCGATTTCGTAGGTTCTCTTATAGTTCAGGGCGACATAGCGGTACAGTTCCAGCGGAACATCATGTCCGGCGACGGTCATAACGACGGTTTTGTCATCCTTGGTACTTTCGAGAAGTTCTTTATCATTTCCACAAGCCGTCGCGGAAAGGAGTGTTGCTCCGAGGACGATTCCGGCGGCGAGACGGGTTACAGTTTTCATTGAAAATCTCCGTTTGGATAAAATTATACATAATAAATATATCAAAATCTGATGAATACGGTATGAACAGGGATGGCGTTTTCGGTAAACAAACGGGGATGGCGGGAATGTACGGAAGAACGGTTGACTTCCGACGGCGGACATGCTACAATGGAAGTACAGAAAAACACACAGGAAAGGGAACCATCATGGACAATGCAGTATTTTCGCCGATCGAGGAATCGGTGAGTTTTTACACACGGAACGATTTTGCCATCATGAACAATCTTCTCACCGGACACATGGACGCGCTGTGGGAACGTGCGCGGGTGGCGTACGAGGACAACCGCTGCATCATCCGGGAATACGAGAACGGCGAACGGACGATGGACAGCGATTACGACGTGAAATGGCTGAACATTCTGAAAAAACGGCTTATCACGGAGCTGGATGAAGAAACAAAAGCGCGGATTCTTGAAACAGCGAAGAGTGACATTGCCAATCTTCTTGGGGCGATGATTCCTGCGGAGACGGAAATGCGCCTGTACCGGACGGCATGGGTCGCGAAGGAATACGAGAGGGAACCGGTCTATCCGTACTCGCTCCAGTACCGGGCGATGGACTTCCGTGTGGGAGAAATTGTGGAAATCCGCAGCATTACATCCGCTTCGCTGACGCCATACCGTGAGGACGAGGATGTGGGCAGCGATTTCTGGCGGTACGAGATCACGGTGCCGCAGGGGAATCCGGTTCTGCCGCTGGACGTGTTCGTCTGTCATAACGAGGAAGGAGAAGTACTTCTTCCGCCGATGAAATGCCGGATCACGGGAATTCTTCCCTGCGGAAACGGAAATACGCGGTGCCGCGGGATTATCACATTGGAATATCTGGAACGTCTTGAAGTGACCGTCTGACAGGAACAGATGCGTTTGCTTTTGAAGGAAAGTGAAAAATCTATTGCAATCGCGGGGCTGATATGTTATAATATCCACAATAATACATAAAAACGCAGGTGGCAAGATGGATGATTTTACCTCAAGAGTAAATCTGCAGAAAATTATTGACGAAAAAAAGCTGACGGTAATCTACACACCGGAAGATCCGAAACAGCTCATGGTATCAAGTACGGACGTAACCCGTCCGGGGCTTGCTCTGACGGGATTTTTTGAACATTTCGACAGCCGCAGAATTCAGGTTATAGGCGATGCGGAATCGACGTACATCAGGCAGATGAGCGAAGAGCAGTGCAGGGAACGGGTGACGGACTTCTTCCGCAGAAATCCGGTAGCGATCGTTTACACGCACGACAATGAAGTGGACGCAGTGGTGCTGGAGCTTGCAGAATGTTTTGAAATACCGATTTTCCTGACGGCGGAAAACACGAGCGACTTTATCTCCTCGCTGATCGCGTTCCTGCACGTACAGCTTGCGCCGCAGATCACGCGTCACGGTGTTCTTGTGGAAGTTTATGGGGAAGGCATCTTCATCACGGGCGACAGCGGCGTCGGCAAGAGCGAAACGGCAATTGAATTAATCAAGCGCGGCCACCGCTTCATCGCGGATGACGCTGTCGAACTCCGCAAGGTATCGGCGAAGGCCATTGTCGGCAACGCGCCGGAAATGATCAAATACTACATCGAGCTGCGCGGCATCGGGATCGTGGACGTCCGCCGCCTCTTCGGTATGGGCGCCGTCAAGGACACCGAAAAAGTGGACATGATCATCAACCTCGAGCCGTGGGTACAGGGCAAAATGTACGACCGCCTCGGTCTCGACAGCGAATACTCCGACATCATGGGCATCAAAATCCCCACCACCACCATCCCCGTAAAACCCGGCCGCAACTTAGCTGTCGTCATCGAAATCGCAGCAATGAACAACCGCCAGAAACG
>JBGVOJ010000013.1:0-1868 GCA_045126415.1 Eubacteriales bacterium
GAACTTCCGTTCATTCAGGTATCATCACAGAAGTTGGAAACTTCCCGGTATAAGGTATTCCATATTTCCCTTCTTCGGTCGCTCCGTGAAATCCGGATGCAGATTCTTCCGGCGGTCATTACCTCGCTGGTGTGCATTGTCTGCGGTGCATTTGTTGTGATACAGGTTGTGCTTTCCATGCAGTCGAGCGGTCAGCTGGAAGTATACGGACAGTATTCATACGATGCCGGTGTGAAGAAAGCTTTATGGGTAGACAATCTGCGGGAAAGTGCGACGTTTGACCGCGATGCAATCGAAATGCTCGAATCCTTTGACATGGTCGATCCCGGCGGGATTTATACGGATATTTCCATGAAACGCGAACATCATGACAGTGGTTATACAGGATATGGAGCATTTCTGTTTTTGGAAGAAGCGGACGTACCGGAATTTGTTAAACAACCGGAATTCCGGAATATCGAATACGGTGACGGATATCCGTTCTACACAGTAATCTGTGACAGTGCTGTGCTGCCCCTGCTTTATACGGATATATGGGAAGGTAGTCCGGGAGATATCCTGACAACCTCGAATTCCATGGTGGTTATTGCCGACATGCCGCCGACCAGAGATTCCGGAATTCATGCGGGAGATACGATTCTTCTTACCGGTCAGCATGAGTTTTCGAATTACACAAAAACAAGCAAGCTGCCTGAGGAACCGATAGAATTCACGGTGGCGGCGGTAGTATCAGGTTCGGATCGTTACAGGGAAGTAGCTGCAACGCGCGGCGGAATGATTCTGATGTCGGAAGAAAGCGCAGTCAATCTCGGACTGATGAAGGAAGGCGAATACGAGCAGTATTTCTTCAACTTCAAAGAAGGTACGACGATGGAAGAACAGCTCGCATTTTATGAAGTTCTGCGGAATACGCCGAAGTTTCTGCGGTACGATTTCGAACTGTACTCTCTGGAGACAGAATCGGTCAAGCGGGTACGGATCGTCAACACGGCTCTGCTGTTCCTGTTCTTCTTTATGGTGTTCTTCAGTCTCTGCACAATGACATTTGTGGATGCGACTTTACGGATCGAAAAAACGAAGAATGAACTGGCGGTTCTCCGGCAGGTCGGTTCGAAAGACCGCGATATCTACCGTACGACACGGACATACAGCATTGTGACAGCGGTTCTCGCTCTGGCTCTGACGACGGTATTGTTTATAGTTGTTTATTATTTCGGAATCGGAAAAATGAATCAGGACATCAATATCCAGATCGATATGTACCATCCATCGGAGGAAACCATTGCACGGTGGCGGGAACGGGTACAGACAACAAAGTTGATTCTTCTCAGCGTTTATGTGGCATCTCTGCCGATGCACCTGCTGGCGTACCTTTCTTCGGTACTCGGCACCATTTCGCCAACCAGACGCGCCTTGAAGGAAACGATTACGGACGGAATCAGAAAGGATACGGACTGATATGAGTGAAATTATTCTGAAAGCGGAAAATCTGATGAAAACCTACGGCAATGACGGCATGTTCGTGAACGCCGTGCATCGGGTGACGCTGCCCTTTTATGAACGGCAGGTCACGGCAATTGTCGGGCCGTCCGGATCGGGAAAAAGTACGCTTCTGCATCTGCTCAGCGGAATCGACATCCCATCCGGCGGATCGGTATATTTGTATGGAAGAAATCCGGCGGAAAAGCCGGTGAATCTGTACGCTCTGTCGCGGGACGAACTGGCAGAAGTGCGCGGGAAAAATTTCGGATTTGTCTTCCAGAACTATGCCCTGCTTCCGGTACTGACGGCATGGGAAAATGTGATGATTCCGTCGATCTACAATGGTTCGGAATTCGATCGGAAGTGGGCGGAGCATCTGTTCGAAC
>JBGVOJ010000014.1:0-6880 GCA_045126415.1 Eubacteriales bacterium
AGGCCCGACCGCGGGCAAGCTCCTCCGTCCGTCCGACGGCAAGCACCCGCACACCATCGTGTTCATCCAGTGCGTCGGTTCCAGATGCACTCCCGAAAAGGGCAAGAGCTACTGCTCCAAGATCTGCTGTATGTATACGGCAAAGCACGCGATGCTGACCCGCGAAAAGTACCCGGACACCGACGTTTACGTCTTCTACATCGACGTGCGTACGCCCGGCAAGAACTTTGACGAGTTCTACCGCCGCGCGACCGAGGAATACGGCGTCCATTACATCAAGGGCATGGTCGGCAAGGTCAATCCGAAGGCCGACGGTACGCTGGAAGTACAGGCGTCCGACCTCATCATGAACGAACAGCTCCACATCGACGCGGACCTCGTCGTCCTCGCGGCAGCCATCGAACCCGACAAGAGCGCAAGACCGCTCGCAACGATGCTCACCGCAAGCATGGACACCAACGACTTCTTCACCGAAGCACATCCGAAGCTCCGTCCGGTCGAATCACCGACGGCGGGCATCTTCCTCTCCGGCGCATGCCAGGGACCGAAGGATATTCCGGAAACCGTCTCCCAGGCGGGTGCGGCTGCGGCAAAGGTTATCGGACTGCTCGCAAAGAACAAGCTCACCTGCAACCCGTGCGTGGCACATTCCGACGAACTCCTCTGCAACGGCTGTTCCCAGTGTACCAACGTCTGCCCGTACGGCGCGATCACATACATTGAAAAGGAATTCGTGATGCCCGACCGGACGAAGAAGATGCGGCGCGTGGCATCGGTCAACCCGGCGGTCTGCCAGGGCTGCGGTGCCTGCACCGTTACCTGCCCGTCCGGCGCAATGGACCTGCACGGATTCTCGAACAGACAGATTATGGCGGAGGTTGACGCGATATGCAAGTAAACGAAACTTTCACTCCCACCATCGTGGCGTTCTGCTGCAACTGGTGCTCCTACGCGGGCGCGGACCTGTCCGGTACCAACCGTTTACAGTATCCCGCGAACGTGAAGATCATCCGCGTGCCCTGCTCCTGCCGTGTCAACCCGATGTTCATCCTCCGCGCGTTCCAGAGAGGCGCGGACGGCGTGATCATCTGCGGCTGTCACCCGGGCGACTGCCACTACACCACCGGCAACTACTACGCACGCCGCCGTACGACCCTTCTGTTCAGTATGCTTGACTACCTCGGCATCGAACGGAACCGTACGAGACTCGAATGGGTTTCCGCAGCGGAAGGCGCGAAGTTTGCCGAAACAATGAACGATTTCGTGGCCCAGATCACCGAACTCGGCCCGAATCGCAGACTGGAGGATCTGAGATGCAGGAAGTAATGAAAAAAAGAGCGATCGAACTGCTCTCCGACGGCACCGTAGCCAAAGTGATCGGATGGATGCCCGGCGAATTCTCTTACGATATGACCCCGGCTGTATTTACAACAGTCGATGAAATCAACGAAAACTTCATATACAACGACTTCTGCGGTGCGAACGTATCGAAGTATGTCATGAAGGAACAGAAGAAGGAGGCGGACGCGAAGATTCTCGTGTTCCTCAAGCCGTGCGACACCTATTCCTTCAACCAGCTCACCGCGGAACACAAGATCGTCCGTGAAAACGTGTACGTCATCGGCGTCGGCTGCGACGGCATGGCGGACGTGGACAAGATCAAGGCGGCCGGCATCGAAGGTATCACCGGCATCGAAAGCGACGGCGAAAACTTCATCGTGAAGACCGTCTACGGCGACGAAATCATCGCCAAGAAGGATGCTATGGCGGAACGTTGCCTCGCCTGCAAGTCGAAGAAGCTGACGGTATACGATGAAATCATCGGTGAAGACGGCGAAGTCGTCACGGACTGCGGACGTTTCGATCTGGTTGCAAAGCTCGAAAACATGACGGCGGACGAACGCTTCGAATTCTGGAGAAACGAACTGTCCCGCTGCATCCGCTGCAACGCGTGCCGCAACGTATGTCCCGCGTGCACCTGCGAACAGTGCGTATTCGACAACCCGAAGTCCGGCATCGACCAGAAGGCGGCTGCGGATTCCTTTGAAGAAAACATGTTCCACATCATCCGTGCGTTCCACGTTGCGGGACGCTGCACGGACTGCGGCGAATGTTCGAGAGTCTGCCCGCAGCACATTCCGCTGCACCTGCTGAACCGGAAGTTCATCAAGGACATCAACGAACTGTACGGTGACTATCAGGCGGGCGGCGATACCGAAGTCAAGCACCCGCTGACCTCCTTCACCTACGATGACGCGGAACCCTCCGTTGTTCATGAAAGGGGGAACGAATGATGCTGTATCTTTCTTCCGATAAACTCGACCTTTTCTTTGAAAAAGCGTCCGAAAAACTGAATGTATACGTTCCCGTGGATACCGGTTCCGGTGCGTCCTACAGGAAGTGGACTCCCGGTACTGCTGTATCCAAGGCACTCCATACCACCAAAAGCGCGAAGGATTTCTTCTTCCCGCAGACGGAAAACCTCGTGGAATTCAAGATGAGCGGCAAGGCGATCGAAATCATCGACCCGCGCCGCGAAACCGAAGATTACGCCGTTTTCGGCGTCCGCGCGTGCGACGTGCGCAGCTTCGGCATCCTTGACAAGGTATTTCTGTCCGATCCGGTGGATACTTACTACAAAAACAGACGTGAACACGGTCTGATCCTCGGTCTGTCCTGCAATCGTCCGGCCGAAACCTGCTTCTGCGGCACCTTCGGCATCGACGCTGCGGAACCGATGGCGGACGTGGACTTCACGGAAGCCGATGGCGGCTACTTCATAGGGGCGAACACCGAAAAGGGTACCGCGTTCATCGAATCCCTTGCAGACCTTTTCGAAGACCGTGACGCTGCTCCCGCGGAAGAAGCAAAGGCGAAGACCCGTGAGATCATGAAAAAACTCCCGCTTGCAAACCTCACGACCGACGGTTTCGGCGGTGACAAGCTCGACGAACTATTCGACGCAGCCGGATGGGCAGATCTCTCCGAAGCGTGCATTGCCTGCGGTACCTGCACGTTCGTCTGCCCGACCTGCCAGTGCTACGACATCCGCGACTACGACACCGGTCACGGCATCAAGCGGTTCCGCTGCTGGGACTCCTGTATGTTCTCCGACTTCACGAAGATGGCGCACGGCAATCCGCGTCTGACCCAGAAGGAACGCTTCCGTCAGCGGTTCATGCACAAGCTCGTGTACTTCCCGTCGAACAATGACGGCGAATTCGGCTGTGTGGGCTGCGGACGCTGCCTGGCATCCTGCCCGATCCACATGAATATTGTCAAAGTAATGAAGAAACTCGCAAAGGAGGACGGCGGCAATGAATAACGAAACCCTGATCCCTTACCTCGGCGTGGTGACGGACATCCGTATTGACACGCCGGACGTAAAGACCTTCCGCGTACTGACTCCGGACGGCGTGAAGCCGTTTGAACATATGCCCGGTCAGTGCGCAATGCTGTCGATCCCGGGCGTGGGTGAGGCGATGTTCTCGATCACGTCCTCTCCGACGAACAAGGACTATATGGAATTCTCCATCAAGAAGTGCGGCTGTCTGACGGACTGGCTGCACATGATGGATGTCGGACAGCAGATCACGATCCGCGGCCCGTACGGGAAGCCGTTCCCGGTGGAAACCGAGCTGAAGGGGAAGGATCTCCTGTTCATCGCGGGCGGTATCGGACTTGCACCGCTGCGCTCGGTCATCAACTATGTGCGTGACAACCGCGCGAACTACGGCAGCGTGCAGATCGTGTACGGCGCACGTTCCAAGGACGACCTCGTGGACTACAACGAAATCATCACGGAATGGATGGCGGACGACGGCGTGGAAGTAAACCTGACCATCGACCGCGAACAGGAAGGATGGGACGGACACGTCGGCTTCATCCCGAACTTTGTGAAGGAACTGAATCCCGACCTTAAAAAGACGGTTCTCATGTGCGGACCTCCGGTCATGATCAAGTTCACCCTGCAGGGACTGATGGAACTGGGCTTCGAAAAGACGCAGGTCTACACGACGATGGAACTCAAGATGAAGTGCGGCGTCGGCAAGTGCGGCCGCTGCAACATCGGCGACAAGTATGTCTGCAAGGACGGCCCCGTATTCAGATTCGACGAACTGGATGAACTTCCGGACGAATATTGATAGATTTAAGATAAATTGGAGAAAAACAACATGGAAAACATGGTAAATATCTTCCTGTTTGGCAAGAAGTATTCTGTTCCCGCAAACCTGACCATCATGGGTGCGATGGAATACGCGGGTTACCAGCTCGTACGCGGATGCGGCTGCCGGAACGGTTTCTGCGGCGCGTGTGCGACGATTTACAGAATCGCGGGCGACCGTGAACTGAAGGTATGTCTTGCGTGCCAGACCAAGGTTGAAGACAATATGTACATTGCAACGCTCCCGTTCTTCCCGCTGGTAAAGCAGGTATACGACATGGAAAAGATTTCCCAGAGCGAAGCGGTTATGATGCAGCTGTATCCGGAAATCTACGCGTGTGTCGGCTGCAACGCGTGCACGAAGGCCTGCACGCAGGGTCTGAACGTCATGCAGTACATCGCATATGCACAGCGCGGCGACTTTGAAGCATGTGCGGAAGAATCCTTCGACTGCGTAATGTGCGGCGTATGCTCTTCCAGATGCCCGGCAGGGATCTCCCATCCGCAGGTAGCAATGCTTGCGAGAAGAATCAACGGCAAGTACCTCGCACCGAAGACCGAACATCTCGAAAACCGCGTAAAGGAAATCAAGGACGGTACGTTCGAAGAACTCCTCGAAGCGCTGATGCAGAAGCCGGTTTCCGAAATGAAGGAACTCTACAACAACAGAGAAATCGAAAAGTAAGGAGGGTACGGCAATGGTAGAAAAGAGAACAGCGATTTATACCGAAGAAATGCTCGAATCCATGAAGAACGTGGAAGCTGCAAGAGCGGCGAACGCCGAATTCGAGCCCCGCAGAATGACTGCGGAAGAAAAGGAAACCCTCCTCGCGACCTATCACCCCGACTACAAGCAGAGCGAATTCCGCGTACTTGAAATCGGTGTGAACAAGGGCGAAAAGGTGCCGACCGAACTCGCGGCACTTCTTCAGGCAAACAGCCGCATCACCGCGGATCAGGTTGACCTCAACAAGATCGACTACGACGTGGACGTTCTTATCATCGGCGGCGGCGGTGCGGGTGCATCTGCGGCCATCGAAGCGCACAAGAACGGCGCAAATGTCATGATCGTAACCAAGCTCCGCATCGGTGACGCGAACACGATGATGGCGGAAGGCGGCATTCAGGCAGCGGACAAGCCGAACGACAGCCCGGCAATCCACTATCTCGACGCGTTCGGCGGCGGTCACTTCGCGGCAAAGCCGGAACTGCTGAAGAAGCTCGTCTGCGATGCTCCGGAAGCCATCCAGTGGCTGAATGATCTCGGCGTGGAATTCGACAAGCAGCCCGACGGTACGATGGTAACAACCCACGGCGGCGGTACCTCCAGAAAGAGAATGCACGCGGCGAAGGACTACTCCGGCGCGGAAATCATGAGAACTCTCCGTGATGAAGTGCTGAACCGTCAGATTCCCGTTGTTGACTTCACCTCCGCAGTCGAACTCATCCTCGACGAAAACGGCAAGTGCGCAGGTGCGGTTCTGATGAACATGGAAACCCGCGAACTTCTCGTTGCACGTGCAAAGACCGTAATCCTCGCGACCGGCGGTGCGGGCAGACTGCACTACCAGGGCTTCCCGACCTCGAACCACTACGGCGCAACCGCGGACGGTCTCGTCCTCGGCTACCGTGTCGGTGCAAAGCTCCTGTACGCTGATACCCTCCAGTACCACCCGACCGGCGCGGCGTTCCCGGAACAGATTTACGGTGCGCTTGTAACCGAAAAGGTACGTTCCCTCGGCGCAAAGCTCGTCAACAAGAACGGCGAAGTCTTCATGCATCCGCTGGAAACCCGTGACGTATCGGCGGCATCCATCATCCGCGAATGCACCGCGCGTGACAACGGTCTCGAAACCTCCGACGGTCTCGGTCTGTGGCTCGACACACCGATGATCGAACTCAAGGGCGGCGAAGGCACGATCGAAAAGAGAATCCCCGCAATGCTCCGTATGTTCGGCAAGTACGGCATCGACATCCGCAAGGAACCGATCCTCGTTTACCCGACCCTCCACTACCAGAACGGCGGTCTGGACATTTCCGCAGACGGCATGACCGGCGTGGAAAACCTGTACGCAGCCGGCGAAGTGGTCGGCGGTATCCACGGACGCAACCGACTGATGGGCAACTCTCTGCTTGACATCATCGTATTCGGACGTAATGCAGGTCAGCAGGCGTCCGAAAAGGCGAAGACGACGGAAGTCGGCGCGCTGACGCTCGGACACATCGCAAAGTTTGCGGAAGAAGCAAAGGAAGCCGGCATTGACACCGATGTCGTTTCCCCGAAGCTGCTGCCGGTTTACGATCACGGCAACGAAAAAATCGAAAAGAAGGCGTTCTGAGCCGGACGGAGTCGGAGATGGCACAGAAAAACAAGATCAGCTTTAGCGTTCGGATTGACGAAGACCTCTATAAGAAGTTTCTCGCGGTAGCGGCGGCGGAAGGACGGGACGAAAACAATCACATCCTGCATCTGATCCGCACGAACACGGCATACTACGAGAGAATCCACGGCAAGATTGACATTTCGAAAGTAAAACTCCCGGAACCGGAAAATCCGGAAACCAAAGAATAATTCGGAGGCGTCTATGGCAGACAAGGAAAAGAGCAAGTTTTTTGAGGAATTCAAAAAATTCATCGCGCGCGGCAACGTCATTGACATGGCTGTCGGTGTTGTTGTCGGTTCCGCCTTCACGGCGATTGTAAACCAGCTCGTAC
>JBGVOJ010000015.1:0-2084 GCA_045126415.1 Eubacteriales bacterium
CGTTCGGCATTGGAATTACACTCTCCTGCGCCGTCGATTTCCAGTTCAACGCCGAAGAAGCGGTCGCCATTGCCGTAGAAAATGGGATTGGGCTTATAGTTATGTCGTTGATGGTCTGATATTCGTTTCGGTCGTGATAACATGAACTGCAGTAGGGTTCGTCATCGTCGTCAATGTAGTAGGCATCGCCTGCATGGATGACACATCCGCAGGAGGTACAGTGGGTGTAGTGACGCTCGTAGCAGTCCTGACAGAGTGGGGAAACTGTGCGAACCGGCATTATCGGCGAATTCGAGAAGATCGTCGGCAGGGATTTCGCGGTTGCAGAGGGTACATGTGGTGTGTGGCATGATAATATTACCTCGTAAAATGAAGATAACCCAGCCGGATTGGCTGGGTTTCATAGAGATAATATGTAGTTGATTATAGCGACTTTAACACATATCAACAGTTGCAGATGTTTTTATGGCTAATAACAAAAAATCCCTCTCCAAACGAGCTTAATTGTAACCGCCAAATAAAGCATGTCTATTATCGGTGCATCAAAAAATGATAAACCAAACACCAAAGCGAACGGTGTATTACTGTAGTAAAGTACAATAATACACCGTTTTCTGTTTATTTGATATCTCCGCTGTTCCGCAATCCGGAATCTTACGGTTCAATAATATTGAACCATGCGGAACTGCTTGTATTGAACTGGTTCAGATTTTCCACAATCAGCTTCATCAGTTCTGTATCACCTTCAAGCTGCATTGCCTGTTCGATACCAGCCATATTGTGCTGAAGCATAAAGAACAGTGCGTTTTTCGGGCAGGTAATGGAAAGATCGGCTTCCTCGGACTGTGCATTATCGTAAACCAGAACCACACCGTTCTTGACGCGGAGCATATACTGTTCTCCGACATCCGGAAGTGTAACATTGACAATGAAATCATAGCCCGCCATCGCCTGTTTGTCAAGCAGAATGCCCATGTAATCAAACAGCATGGACGCAGTCATTTCCTTCTGCATGCTTCCGTCGGAAAGGGCCTGTGCCGCGTTTTTCGCAGCATTGCCGTGACGAAGTTCCAGTGCAGCGGTCAGATACGCATTGCGCCACGGACCGGATTCCGCCTGATAACCGAGCTGCTCCAATGCGTCGGCACAGAGAAGGCGTGCGGCGGTATTTTCCGGATCCGCGTATACAAGCGTATTCGTGATTTCAGCAACCCACTGGTATTCACCCTTCTCAAAATCTTCCTTTGCCATGCGGAGAACTTCTTCCGTATCGCCGAGGTATTCCACCCACTTCTGCGCACTCTCGGAAGGCGTGAGGGGATTCAGATTCACGGGATTGGCGTCGTACCAGCCCATGTATTTCTGGTAAACCGCCTTGGAGTTATGGGCAACCGTACCGTAATACTGACGGGTATACCATACTTTCGCAAGCTCTTCGGGAAGCTCGATCATATTGGAAATTTCGTCAGAAGTATAGCCCTGATTGATGTAAGTCAGCGTCTGGTCGTTGATAAACTTGTACACGGCAGCCGTATTCGTCATGTATTCCACAACGACATCCCTGCCCCAGTGCGGCCAGTTGTGAGACTGGAACGCGATCTCCGCTTTATCGCCATAGAGAGTGATCGCTTCGGTAAGATACTTTGCCCAGTCCGCGCCGTCACGAACCTGCGCGCCGCGAAGCGTGTAGAGATTGTGCATGGTACCCGTGCAGTTTTCAGCAAGCCAGAGTGCCTTGAACTGCGGGAACCATGTGTTCATTTCCGCAGGAGCTTCGGTACCGGGAGTAAGCTGGAATTCCATCTCGATCCCGTCGATCACGAGGGTTTCACCGGTTTCCGTGATCTCATAAGTAGGTGTAATGAAGGAAACCGTCCCCGTGGACTGCCCCATACCGATCCCCATTGCAAGTTTTCCGGTCACTCCGGCTTCCAGAAGAACACCGTACTGATAATTCGCACGTCTGCCCATCGCCTTTCCTGCGTATACGTTTTCTGCGACAGCGTGCTCTGTGAATCCCTCGGGAACAATGATCGGGATACTGCCGCTTGCAAGCTGATCTGCAATGGAAAGACTGCTGTCCG
>JBGVOJ010000016.1:0-3470 GCA_045126415.1 Eubacteriales bacterium
AACGTGTTATAAAAGACATTCACTCCCTTGTTCTCATGAACGATGCCATGAACCGTGGGATATACCGCAGTCTTCCGGTGTCGATCATGGGTGCGCTCCACAAACCTCCGCAGCCGTATCTTGTTCCGATCCAGATGGAACAGCTCATAGCCGACTATGAAGCCATGAAGAAAGACCGGCACATCATAGAAGCAATCGCGGAATTCCATCTGCGCTTTGAAGGGATTCACCCGTTTATTGACGGGAACGGAAGAACCGGACGTCTGATCCTCAATTTTGAGCTGATAAAGGCAGGAATGCTTCCGGTCAATATCAAGTTCGGCGACCGGATGAAATACTATGACTGCTTTGATGCTTACTACGGCGGGGAACAGTCTCCGGAAAGCCTGGTCAAGCTGATCGTCGGATATGAGACGGAAGTATTGGAGAACCACATACAGATATTACAGGGATAAGAAAACACATGAGAGGGCAACCGTGCAACGCGATTCCCTCTCATGTTTGTTTTATTCACATTCCCGCAGACAGTACCGTTCGGCATGAATTTCCAGATTTCTGGAAATTATAAATTCAACAAAAATTCAACACCGATACAAAAAGTTCAACTAACATACCCGAAGATACGCAAAGATAAATACAGGGTTTACACAAAATACTACATATAATTATAAGATATCAAAAGATAACGAACGCCGAGATTGGAACTCATAACCCGGAGGTCATGTGGTTCAAATCCCTTCCCCGCAATCGAAAAAGTAACCTTTTTAAGTGAGATTCGCTTGAAAAGGTTCTTTTTTTGCATAAAAATGAACATGGGGGCAAAACGAATAATTCCGAAATACCCCTATTTTACCCCAATTTTATTTGTGAGTATTCAACAAATTATTCTCATCAATCACGGTAGTTTTGTGTATATAACCACCGTGATCTTCTTTGTTTAATCAAGAGTCACAAAGATTCATACGGTTGTTCCCTACTATATCTCTTTAACCTCACGTCCGTCCCTCAACAAACCACCGGTCCTCTTCCCGGAACAGAAACCGCTCCTTCCCGTCGATCACCACGGTATACCGTATCCCGCATCCGCCGACCCTCGTCGATGCCGCGCGTACCTTGTGCAGTATCCGCACGATCTCGTAGATCCGTCCGTCCCCCCATGTGATCGATCTCGGTCGAAGCTCACCTTCTTCCGAAAAATCTGCGTTCACCTTCACATACACCTTCTGTGCCATCGTAATTCCTCCATTCTCACGCCAGCGTCAGCATTCCGCTCGGCATCGTCAGTTCAATGTCTTCATCTATTTTCGGCAGTTTATCCAGCCGCATCGTTGCCGCGCTCCGGATCGCGTACTGTCCGAACCGGCTGCGGATTTCGTCCACCGTCCGGTCAACCGATTCCATTTTCCGCAGACATTCGCCGTCACGGAAGATCGACAGCTGTTCTGTGACATTCTCATCCTCCAGACGGATCGCGCGGACAGCCATTGCACGCAGCGGCTTCACCCACGGGTAGTTCTGATGAAATACCGCAAACGCACGTCGGGCGAGTTCCCCTGCATTCTGGCTCGGGTGATCGAGTTTCGCCTGCCATTCCTTCCAGCTCAGATCGTTGCACCGCACCATCAGCGCGATTCCTCGCGCTTTTTTGTGTGCCATCCGCAATCGTCCCGCCACGTTGTCGGCTAAAGCGAGGATCATCGGCTTCACTTCCGCTTCGGTATGAAGGTCGGTGAGGAACGTCGTGCCGTTGCCGACTGACTTTACCGGAAAGTGGTAGTCCGACGGCATGACCTTCGACGTGTCTTCTCCGTTTGCAAACTGTTTCATCCGCGGACCGTTGATGCCGAAGCGGAGGGACAGCAGCATTTCGTCCGCCTGTGCAAGCTGTCCGATGGTGTGGATACCGAAGCGTTTCAGTTCCCTGCTTGCCGAACGCCCGACACCGAGCATTTCCTCTGCGGGAAGTCCCCAGATTTTATCACGGAAGTTTTCCGGTGTGATGCAGGTCACGGCGTCCGGCTTTTTCATATCGCTCCCGAGTTTGGCGAAGATTTTGTTGAAGGAAACACCGACGGATACGGTCAGACCGAGTTCAAACTTCACCCGTTCACGGATGGTATTGGCGATGGTTTCTCCATCGCCGAAGAGAGGCGTGGAACCGGTGACATCTAGCCAATTCTCGTCCATGCCGTACGGCTCAACCAGATCCGTATAATCCATGTAAATTTCCCGCACCAGACGGGAATACTTCATATACTCCCGGTAGTGCGGCGGAACCATCACCAGATCGGGACATTTGAACTTCGCTTCCATCACCGACTCACCCGTTTTTACGCCATACGCTTTGGCGAGATAATTCTTCGCAAGCACGATTCCGTGCCGTTCCTCCACCCTTCCGCAGACTGCAACCGGCTTGTTCCGCAGCTCCGGATTCAGCATACATTCGACCGATGCATAGTCGGGTAAGAGGAGGACATTGCTGTCCGCCCCTCCCCAAAGAACCGTACGTGACGGTTTCCCGTCATACGGCTCATGCCTTTCAAAACCTATTGCCGCCGCAATAAACCGGCTGCAGGGCAGAAATGGTGTGATAATTCAAGTGACATTCCGGATGAACCAGACATCGGGAAACGCACGATTTTCGTATCGGACGCGTATTCCAGAGCATCCCAGACGAAGCTTCCGTCCGGACGGCGCCGCCTGCAGGCAAAGGTCCAGCTTCGGCCGCCGATCGGATGGAAATACCGTCGTGCGATCCATCGTGCCCCTTTGTGAGGATGACGGCGTTTCGCCCATCTCCACAGAGCATGGAAAATCTGTGCATCGACATAGCTGAAAAACTGTGACGATACATTATGCCGGTGGAAATTCGCCCATCCGCGGATCACGGGATTCAGACGGAGAATCAGATCATCCTGTGATGCTGCCCGGTTCTGCCGGATGATTCCGCGTACTTTGGCAAGAATGGCTTTCGTCCCCGCTTTCGAGGGACGGATCAGCAGTTTGCCGCTGTATTTGCGGACATTGCAGCCGAGGAAGTCAAATCCGGCGTCAATGTGAGTTACCACGGTCTTTTCCTCCGACAGATGAAGTCCCCGTTCACCGAGGAATGCCTCCAACATCGGACGTACTTCATCATTCAGAATTTCCGGCGTTGCTCCGGTGACAATGAAGTCGTCGGCGTAACGGCAGAAATTCACCTTCGGATTGAAGATGCCGCCGTCTTTCCGGACACGCCGGAACTCCCGGTTCAGCAGATCTTCGATTCCGTCAAGAACCATATTGCAGATCACGGGTGAGAGTGCACCACCCTGCGAAGTTCCCTGTTCCGTCGGAAAGAGTTTTCCCTTCTCGAAGAAACCGCTTTTCAGGAACTTGCTCAGGATGACCTTATCCATAGGAATGTGTTCCAGAATCCAGTCATGACGGATATTATCGAAACAGCCTTTGATGTCTCCTTCCAGAATCCA
>JBGVOJ010000017.1:0-6501 GCA_045126415.1 Eubacteriales bacterium
CGCGCCCTTCGCTTTTCGTTAGAAAGAGCGGCTGACATATTGTTTGCACAAACGCAAAGCATGGACGGCGGCAGCCAAGACATGCGGTGTTATACGAAACGTAGCTGAATTGTAACGCGGCGCACGAAATCCTGGAGACGGAACTTGTCAGCGCTGAACGGGGAGCGAAGCCCCGTGAAGTCGCTCCACTATTCCTGATGATTTTTATGACTATATGGCTATAGGTCTAACAAATTTCAGCCGTACTTCACTTACAATTTCTTCCTTTTTTCCTTCTATATCATATCGACTGCAAAATCCGGCTACAACAGATTAAAGTTTTTGCGGAGCTTTTTTCAAAAAGCGACCGTATCCCCTTCCCGAACAATCTGCACTTTCTCCCCCTTCCCGCATATCCTGTACCGAGGGAACTGTTCCACACAGCCCCAACTCAGAGAAAACAGGGTATAAAAATATGCCAGAGAACATAAAGATAGGGATCCTTGCCGGGGACCGGAGACAGCTTGTCACGGCGGAATGTCTTTCTGCCGCATATGAATGTGCGGTGTGGGGATTTGCTGCGGTCTACGGGAGCGAGGATGAGCATTATTTGAAGAATACGGTGCGGTGTGCGGATCCGGAATCGGCGGTGAAATGTTCGGATGCCGTGATCCTGCCGCTGCCGGTAAGTACGGATGGGATCCGGCTGAATTGTCCGCTGGCCGTGAAGAACGGGAGCGGGAACGGTGAACTTCCGGATGTACGGCTGCTAGCCCTTTGTGAGAAGATGCCGCACGGGTCGATCCTGCTCGGCGGAATGATCCCGCCGGTGGTGAAGAAATATGCGGCGGAACATGGCGTGACCGCACTGGATTATTATGATTCCGAAGAACTACAGATCAAGAATTCCGTTCCGACGGCGGAAGGTGCCATCGCCGCGTGCATCAATGCCCTGCCGTTCACCGTGGCCGGAATGCGTGCCGCCGTGTTCGGCTACGGACGGGTCGGGCGTACCCTCGCCGGACGTCTGCGTGCTCTCGGTGCCGACGTCTTTGCCGTAGCGCGAAGCCGGAAAGATCTCTCCAATGCGGTCTGCGACGGGTGCGTTCCCGTCCCGCTGGAGGAATACCGCTCATTCCCACTGCACTGCGATGCGGTTTTCAACACCATTCCGCACTGCATTTTCGACGCCGAACTCCTGAAACGCATCCCGCGCGATACCGTCCTCTTTGAACTCGCGACGGCAAACACCGGCGTGGATCTGGCTGCCGCCGCAGAAAACGGTATCCGCGTGATCCCGCTGCCCTCTCTGCCCGGAAAAACCGCTCCGCGTACGGCAGGTGAGATCATCTGTTCCGTGGTGCGCGGCATGCTGGATGATCATTTTGCGGGAAAGGAGTGAACTTCCATGAAAATCAAACTCGGCTTCGCGATGTGCGGCTCGTTCTGCACGCACCGCGACGCACTGAACGTCCTGCATGACCTCACGGCCGATTATGAGATCACGCCCATCCTCTCGTTCACAGCCGCCGGAACGGACACCCGTTTCGGTACGGCCGCCCTTCTGATCGAAAATCTGACAGCTGCCTGCGGCCGTCCCCCGGTACAAACCATCGTCGAAGCGGAAAAATTCGGACCTTCCTCTCCGCTCGACGCGCTTTTTCTCTGTCCCTGCACCGGCGGCACTCTCGCCAAACTCGCCCGCGGCATCACCGATACCCCCGTTACGATGGCCGCCAAAGCGCACCTCCGCAGTGACCACCCTCTCCTGATCGCCCTCGCCTCCAACGACGCGATGTCTGCCAATCTCGGAAATCTCGGGCTCCTCCTGAACCGGAAAAACATCTATTTTCTCCCTCTGCGTCAGGACGATCCGGTCAGCAAACCGCATTCCCTCGTCGCCGATTTCTCCCGCAGCCGCGAGGCCCTTGCGGCAATGATGCAGGGGCAGCAGCTCCGTCCGCTGTTTCTGTGAAAGGGCAGTTCTGAGGGGGAAAAACGGAGATTTCACTTCGTGAAACTCCGAAAAAAGTTTTTCCCCCTCACCCCTTTTTCAAAAACTTTCGCACAAATGATTGTGTAAGGAGACAGCAGACTTGACAATCATTCGCAAAACTCTTGCAAATGCTTATTTATTATGGTAAAATAAGTAGGTATTTGCGAATTTTTGTTTATGGGGACAGGGTGCATGAACTCAATTGAGAAGACTATTGTAATGCGGGTACTGTTTGTGATTCTGGGGCTCGCAATAACCTCCGGCCTGATCGCGCTGGTGACGGTTCTGAACACGGACGCGAGTTATCCGGTGCCGCTGGAACCGAACGCAGAAGGGCTTGCCGCAGCCGAAGAACTTCCTCTGGAGGTTTCGGAAATGCCCGAAGATGCCTATATGCCCGTGCGGATCACGTTCGGCGGAATCTGTACGACCGGTTCCATGCTCGGAAGCGATTCCTACGGAACCTTCAACGAACTGCTTGCCGCCGAGAGTCCGGCGTATTTTCTTGAACCTCTGAACGATGTTTTCCTTAGAGACGATCTGACCGTTTCCGTCTGTGATACTGTCCTCAGCGATGCGGAAGAGCTTGCTCCCGCGTCCCGGACAACACTGGAATGGTACCGCGGTCCTGCAGAAGCAGCCCGTGTCTTCGCGGACGGCGGTGTGGATGTACTGTCCCTTCATTCCTACCATACATGGGACTACGGTGAAGCGGGGTATGCCGACACCAGAACCGCGCTCGAAAACGCCGGTCTGGATTGGTGCGACCACGGAAAGGCCGTCTATCATGAGCAGGAGGGAATCTCCGCCGCACTGTACTGCCGGTACGTCGATGACGAAAACGACGCCGAAGCCGTACGTGCGTGGCTTGCTGACGAAATGAATTACGACTTTGTCGCCGTTTACATCGTCACCCCTCCGACCGGTTCGTATCTTCCCGACGAATCACGGCAGGCCATGTTCCGGTCATTTGCCGAAGCGGGTTCTGATCTTGTCGTCGGTACCGACACCGAACAAATCCAGCCCTGCGAAACATGGGGAGACAGCAAAATTGTCTACTCCATCGGCGCGCTGCTCGACGGCAAAAACAAGTATCCCGATCCGTATACTCTTGTACTCGGCGCGGAACTGCAGGTCATTGACGGAGAACTGCAGGGCGTGGACTACACCCTCATCCCCTGCCGGACATACTATGACGACTGTGCATGGCGTCCGCACTCTCTGGACGATCCCGAAGAGATCCGGACGGTATTCGAATTCCTTTCCGGTGTACGTGACACTCCCCGTCCCGACTGACCCACTGCACGATCATAAAACAAAATCACGGCGTTCCTGTACTTTTCCACAGGATATCACCGTGATTTTTATTTGACAAATCTTGCGCCGGTGATGCCGTTTTCCGTCGTCTCCAGGCCGGCGAAGGTGAATCCGGCGGCTTCCGCCGTTTTGCGCGATGCACGATTGTCCGGCTCCGTACAGATCACCGGATGGACGATGCCGTATTCCCCGCAGAGACGCACGGCTTCCAGCGCACATGCCAGACCATACCCTTTCCGGCGGCACGACGGCCGGACGTTGTAGCCGATATGTCCCGCGTATGTGCGGACGAACGGGTCTTCCGTCAGACGGACGTTCAGAATTCCCGCAAGGATATCGCCGTCATATGCCAGACGGACGAGGGTGCGGTACCAGCCGTATTTTTCCGCGCGGCTGTCCCCGAGGATGCGCAGACGTTCGAGCCATTCGGAATACCGTTCGAATTCACCGAGTCCCGCGGAACCGTCAAAACCGGCATGACAGCGGAGAACTTCCGCGCGGTAGGCGAAAACGTCGGCACGGTCATCGGGGGACGGAGCGTGAAAAGTCAACATAAAATCTCCCGTAAGGTTGTTTTTATTATAAAAACATTATAACACCAAAAATTGCCTCCGTCAAGAGAAGCGGGCTGCGGATGTATAAATCCCATGCTGCCGGACAATACTATCACGGGATTCCAATCGGGATTCCGAATCAAATATAAGGATGGTATCCGAAAATGGAAGAGAAGAAGCCCAATCATTCGATCGCATGTACCGTTACCCAGTGCGCAAACCATGCCTGCAGCACCAATTTCTGCGCTCTTGACCGCATCATGGTCGGCACTCACGAAAAGAACCCCACCGTTTCCCAGTGTGTAGACTGCGAATCCTTCGTCCTCGACGCCTCCAGATCCTGCGGTTCCGCTCACTGCGGCAGTACCTCCACACAGTCCGGCCGCTGAATAGCACGGAATAAGTCCCGGTTATGACCGGAACAGCCATAAATCTCCTGTTATCGGGAAATTTATGGCTGTTTTTTTGCGGAATTGTGTCGAATTCACTATTTGTTCATATTTATTTTAATTTTTCTTGTGGTTCTTTTGATGCAAATTTGATATAGTTATATTGGCAATATGCAATTATTTATCATTTCCGGATGCCGGACCGGTCAGCCGTTTGTTGTACTGCGGCGGAAGTTTGGCCGGAAGTGCCGCATCCGCATCATCCAAAGGAGTTTTTATGGATATCTTCTCGATCATCATGCTGTTCGGCGGACTTGCCATGTTCCTCTACGGTATGGAAGTCATGAGCGACGGTCTGAAAAACGCCTCGGGTACCGCCCTCAAGCGCGTACTTGAAAAGGTAACATCCAATGTTTTCATGGGCGTTCTGACCGGTACTCTCGTTACCGCCGTCATCCAGTCCTCGACCGCGACCATCGTCATTGCCGTCGGTCTGATCACCGCCGGTATTCTCAATCTGAAGCAGGCGGTTTCCATCGTGCTCGGCGCGAACATCGGTACCACCGTCACCGCGCAGATCATCCGCCTCATGGACATCGACTCGGGCGGAAACATGGTGCTTGAATTCTTCAAGCCGTCCACCCTCGCCCCGATTGCCATGGTTGCCGGCATCATCCTCATCATGTTCGTGAAAAAGAGCAACAGCAAGCCCCTCGGCGAAATCTTCGCGGGCTTCGGCGTTCTCTTCACCGGTCTGATGAACATGACCGCGTCCGTGGAACCGCTGTCCGAATCCCAGATGTTCATCGACATTCTCGGCGGCTTCTCCGACATGCCCCTCCTCGGCATCATTGCCGGTCTTGTACTTACCATGATCGTGCAGTCCTCCTCCGCGATGGTCGGTATGCTTCAGGCACTTTCCGTCACGGGCGTCATGACCATGAACCTCGTTTACCCGATCATCATGGGTATCAACCTCGGTACCTGTGTAACCACCGCCATGGTGTGCTCCATCGGTTCCTCCAAGGACGCAAAGCGTACCGGTATCGCGCACATTGTCTTTAACATCGTCGGTACGATTTTCTTCATGATCGTGATGGAAACCCTCAAGGCACTCGGCTTCATGTCGGATCTCTGGGGTAAGATCGTTGACAGCGGCGACATCGCAAACTTCCAGACCATTTTTAACCTCGTAACCGCGCTCGTTCTCGTTCCCTTCACCGGTCTCCTCGTCAAGCTGACCTACGTTCTCGTAAAGCCGGACAAGGAACCCCAGAAGACGGACGACTATGCGGCTCTCCATACCCTCGACGAAAAGCTCTACGTTGTTCCGCAGATCGCAATCTCCGAAGCAACCGCAGCCATCGGCGTCATGGGACGTCTCGCACACCAGAACTTCCGTGACAGTATCACGCAGCTCGACGCGTACAGCGAAGAAACCTCCGTGGGCATCAATACGCGTGAAGAAAAGCTGGACGAGTTCACCGATACCGTGGAAAACTTCCTCGTAGGTCTCGCGAAGACCGTTCAGTCGGATGAACAGAGCGAAGACATCAACATCCTCGTTCAGACAACGACCGACTTCGAACCTATCGGCGACTACGCGACGAACATCAACGAATTCGCCGAACGCATCAAGAAGGAACAGGTTTCCTTCTCACAGACGGCCATTGAAGAACTCGCGATCCTGTTCAGCGCGGTCAGTGAAATCATCGACCTCGCCGTCGCTGCCTTCGTAGACAACGATGACGACAAGGCAAGACAGGTCGAACCGCTCGAAGAAGTCATCGACGATATGGTTCAGTACCTCCGTGACAGCCACATCAACCGCCTCAAGACCGGCGCATGTACCGTCAACTCCGGCATCGTCTTCATCGAAACCCTTACCTACCTCGAACGTGCCTCCGACCAGTGCTCCAGCGTGGCGATCCTCCAGCTCTCCAAGAATAACTCGCAGATCCGCGAAAATCACCACGATTACCTCCGCGAACTCCACAAGGAAACCGACCAGAAGTACGTCACCGACCTCCGCGCCCGCCGCGACCAGAATCTCAAGCCGCTGCTTGAAGTTAAGAATAAGTAAAGTTTCTTGGGGGAAACACTTTTTGAAAAAAGTGTTTTCCCCAAACCCCTTTCACAAAAACTTTTATACTGAGAAAGAAATGGGTTGGGTGCAGTTTTTGAAGTGCATACAAAACGAAAATTCAGCGCACATCTTTGTAATACCAAATCGTTCGATTACGGTTATACAAACGTGTGCGCTGAA
>JBGVOJ010000018.1:0-8199 GCA_045126415.1 Eubacteriales bacterium
TTCGAAGTATTTGAAAATCCGCGAAAAAAATAATCCGAAAAGGAATCCATAGTATCATGCCTTCACAGACAATCCAGTGGTTTCCGGGGCATATGGCGAAAACGCGCCGTCTGATTACGGAAAATCTGTCGCAGGTCGATATCGTGATCGAACTGCTCGACGCGCGCATCCCGAAAAGCTCCAAAAACCCGGAAATTGATAAACTCGTCAACACCAAGCCCCGCCTGATCCTGCTGACCAAGTCTTCCCTTGCGAATGCTTCCGCGACGAAGCAGTGGGAAGCTTACTACGCGGCTCTCGCGGCGGAAAAGAAATTCTCCTGCGCCGCCCTTGCCGTGGATACCGTCACCGGCGAAGGCGTGAAGGAAATCGCGCCCATGATCCGCAAAGTCCTCACCGAAAAGCTCGAACGCTACGCGAACAAGGGTATGGAAGGACGCAAAATCCGTGCGATGATGGTCGGCATCCCGAACGTCGGAAAGTCCTCCCTCATCAACCGTCTCAGCGGCGGCAAGCACACCAGAGTCGAAGACCGTCCCGGCGTCACCCGCACGAAGCAGTGGGTCAGCACGAACATCGGCATCGAACTGCTCGATATGCCCGGCGTTCTCTGGCCGAAGTTCGAAGACAACATCATCGGTCAGAACCTCGCGTTCACCGGCGCAATCAAGGACGACATCCTCGACATCGAAGAATTAGCGTCGAATCTCTGCGCACGCCTGTACGGCACCGTACCGGATCTGTTCTGCGCCCGCTACAAGCTCGACCGTACCGCTCTTGCGGAATGCACACCGTACGAACTGCTCTGCGCCGTTGCGAAAAAGCGCGGTTTCCTCATCTCCGGCGGCGAACTCGACACCGAGCGTGCGGCGGACATCGTCCTCGACGAATTCCGCGAAGCGAAAATCGGACGCGTGACGCTGGAATTCCCCGAAAAGAAGCCGGCTCCGAAAAAGCCCGAACCGAAACCGGAACCGGAAGTCCCCGCAGAACCCGCGGAAAACGGTGACGGAAATGAATGACACATCGTTTGACATGACCTACGCCGCGCAGTACGGCATCGTCTGCGGGACGGACGAAGCGGGACGAGGCCCTCTCGCGGGACCGGTCGTTGCCGCAGCGGTTGTTCTGCCGGAGGGACTGGTCATCGAAGGACTCGACGACTCGAAAAAACTGACCGAAAAGAAACGCGAAAAACTCTACGACGAAATCATCGAAAAAGCGGTTGCGTTCGGCATCGCGCAGGCTACACAGCAGGAGATCGACGAGATGAATATCCTCGCCGCATCCCTCACCGCCATGCGCCGCGCCGTGGAAATCGTGCGTGAAACGGTCACGCCGGACGTGATTCTTGTCGACGGCAACCGGAACACCGATTTCGGCATCCCGAGCGTGCCGGTCGTTCACGGGGACGCGCTGTCCCAGTCGATCGCGGCGGCGTCCATCCTCGCAAAAGTGACGCGTGACCGGATGTGCGCCGACTACGAAACCGACTACCCCGGCTACGGCTTCGCGAAGCACAAGGGCTATCCCACACCGGAGCACAAACTCGCCGTTTACATGAACGGACCGTGCGAAATCCACCGGAAATCCTTCCTCGGCTTTCTGGAACGCGACAAAGAGAAACTCGAAGCGGCAAAGCAGAAGTTCCTCGAAAAACAGAAATAATGGACACACAAACCCTCGGAAAACTCGGTGAAGACACCGCCGCACGGTATCTGGAATCCCGTGGATTCCGGATTCTTCACCGGAATCTCCGCATCGGGCACGCGGAAATCGATCTTGCCGCGGAAAACGACGTGTACCTTGTGTTCGCCGAAGTGAAGACAAGACGGCAGAAGCCCGGTTCCCCTGCACCGTTCGGCACCCCTGCGGAAGCCGTGGACGCGCGCAAGCAGGCGATGCTCGTCAAAGCGGCGGAAGCGTACCTCGCAGAACACGCCTGCGAAAAATTCTTCCGCATTGACGTGATCGAGATTTACGCCGACCCGAACTCTGCGGAATACCGCGTTCTGGACGTGCGGCATTTCGAAAACGCCGTACGGAAAAACGGAAAATTCTCAAGAAAACATACAAAATACGATCTCTGACTTCCATCAAAGGAATTACCATCATGAAATACAGAAGCACAAGAGACTACCGCAGTCTCCCCCACACCGTATCCGCCGCCGAAGCCATCAAGGAAGGTCTTGCACCGGACGGCGGTCTCTACATCCCCTGCGAAATCCCCGCGCTGACTGCGGACGACATGACCGCACTCGCGGCAATGTCCTACGAAGACCGCGCGGCGTACGTCCTCGCGAAATTCCTCGACGATTACGACCGCGAAGCTCTCGTTTCCGACTGCCACGCGGCTTATTCCAGGGAAAAATTCGCCGAAACCTCCGGTGAAAATTATCTCTCCGGCGGCGCGGCTCCCCTTTATAACCTCGATGACAGCACCTACGTCCTCGAACTCTGGCACGGCCCGACCTCCGCGTTCAAGGATATGGCACTCCAGATCATGCCCCGTCTTCTCTCCCGCGCACTGAAAATGACCGACGAACAGCGCACCGCGCACATCCTCGTCGCGACCTCCGGCGACACCGGCAAGGCGGCGCTCGAAGGCTATTCCGACGTGGACGGCGTGAAGATCACCGTCTTCTACCCCGTGGACGGCGTCAGCCGGATGCAGAAGCTGCAGATGACCACCACCCTCGGCGGAAACGTCTATGTTGCGGCGGTTGACGGCAACTTCGACGACGCGCAGAACGGCGTGAAGGCGATCTTCGGTGACGCGTCCCTCGCGGAAAAGGCGAACGAAAACGGCTTCTTCTTCTCCAGCGCGAACTCCATCAACTGGGGACGTCTGGCACCGCAGATCGTGTACTACGTTTCCGCGTACCTCGATCTCGTGAACAGCGGCAAGATCGCATCCGGCGACAAGGTGAACGTCTGCGTTCCGACGGGCAACTTCGGCAACATTTTCGCAGCGTATATCGCACGTGAAATGGGCATTCCGATCGCGAAGCTCATCTGCGCATCCAACAGCAACAACGTCCTCACCGACTTCATAGGTACCGGCGTGTACGACCGTACCCGTGAATTCCATAAGACCATCTCTCCGTCCATGGACATCCTGATTTCCAGTAACCTCGAACGTCTCCTGTCCGTCTGCGGCGGCGCGGAACTGACGGGTGAGCTGATGGCGGAACTGAAGTCCGCCGGCAAGTACACCGCTCCGGATGCGCTCATGGCAAAGATCCGCGAAAACTTCGCCGGCTACTGCATGAGCGAAGACGAAACGCGCGAAACGATCCGCGAAATCTTTGATACACACGCCTACCTCATCGACACGCACACCGCGGTCGGCATGGGCTGCGTGAAGAAGTACCGCGCGGAAACCGGCGACATGACCCCCGTGATCCTCGCGTCCACGGCAAGCCCGTACAAATTCGCGGCGGACGTCTGCGGCGCACTCGGTCTGGAAACCGGCGACGACATCGAAGAAATTCTGAACACCCTCTCCGCGAAGACGGATACGGACATCCCGAAGCCGCTGATCGCTCCTCTGTCCCTGCCCGTCCGCTTCACGGAAACCATCGCACCGGCGGGCATGCCTGATCTGGTGTTCCGCGTATAATGGCAGTCTGGACGATCGCCGACCTGCACCTCGCCCACGCGGTGAACAAGCCGATGAACAAATTCGGCCGCCGCTGGACGGGGCACACGGAGAAAATCGGGACCCGCTGGCGTGCGCTCGTGGAAGACGGCGACACCGTCGTGATTCCGGGGGACATTTCGTGGGGCATGACGCTGGAGGAAGCGAAGGACGACCTCGCCTTCATCGACCGTCTGCCGGGGAAAAAGCTGCTCTCGCGCGGCAACCACGACTACTGGTGGGCGTCGCTTGCGAAAATGCGTGCGCTCTGCGAAGCGGAAGGCTTCACAACCCTCGAATTCATGCAGAACAGCGCGCATCCCGCGGAAAACCTCATCATCGCGGGTTCGCGCGGCTGGTACATCGAGCAGCGGCTGCAGAACACCCCGACACCGACGGATTACGAAAAAATCGTGACCCGCGAATGCCTGCGCATCGGGATGTCGCTCGACGAAGCGGACAAACTGAAAACGGCGAATCCGGACGCGGAAACGATCGTTTTCCTGCACTTTCCGCCCGTTTTCGCGGATTTTGTCTGCGAACCGATCGTGGAAACCCTGAAAGCGCGCGGCATCCGCGACTGCTATTTCGGACACATCCACGGGGTCTACAATGTGCCGGGGGATTTCGAGTATGAGGGCATCCGGATGCACCTGATTTCGGGAGATTTCGTGGATTTTTATCCGGTAAAAGTAGGCTGAAACGAGGGGAGAACGCCGGATGTTTTGTGCAGTCTGTCAATCTGCCATAAGATTTCACAAAATATTCAAATTCTTTTCCGCATTTGTCATTGACAATACGGCAAAAAAACTGTAAAATATAAAAAGCTGTGTAAACAATCAATATATGTAGATACAATCAAGGAGAATAGCAGAAATGAGCCTCATTTCCAATGAAACCATCGCTGTAAACCAGAAGAAGGTTGCCTTCAGCGTTGACAAAGCTACCTTCGAAACCGCTATCAACAAGGTTTACAAGAAGGCTGTAAAGAACATCACCATCCCCGGCTTCCGTAAGGGCAAGGCTCCCCGTGCGCTTGTTGAAAAGATGTACGGCAAGGAAGTATTCTACGAAGACGCAATCAACGAAATCATCCCCGCTGCATACACCGAAGCTATGGAAGGCTGCGAAGACAAGGTTGTAAGCCGTCCCGAATTCGACGTTGAAACCATCGACGAAAACGGCGTTGTTCTCACCGCTACCTACTTTGTAAAGCCCGAAGTTGAAATCGCTGACTACATCGGCATCCCCGCGGAACGTCCGGTTGTCAAGGTTACCGAAGAAGAAGTTGCTGAAGAACTGAAGAAGGTTCAGATGCGCAACTCCCGTATGATCGAAGTTACCGACCGTGCGGCTCAGATGGAAGACATCACCAACATCGACTTCGAAGGTTTCGTTGACGGTGCTCCCTTCGACGGCGGCAAGGCAGAAGGCCACGAACTCAAGCTCGGTTCCGGCGCGTTCATCCCCGGCTTCGAAGAACAGATCGTCGGCAAGAACATCGGCGAAGAATTCGACGTTGTTGTTACCTTCCCGGAAGACTACCATGCAGAAAACCTCAAGGGCAAGGAAGCTACCTTCAAGTGCAAGCTCAACTCCATCAAGTTCAACGAACTCCCCGTTCTTGATGACGAATTCGCAAAGGACGTTTCCGAATTCGACACTCTCGATGAATACAAGGCGGACATCCTGGCAAAACTTACCGAACAGCACACCAAGCAGGCAGACGCTCAGGTTGACGAAGCCCTCATCAAGGCTCTCATCGAAAAGCTCAACGCTGAAATTCCGGAAGCTATGTTCGACAACGAAGTTGAAAACTTCGTACGCGACTACGACAACCGTCTCCGCATGAACGGCCTTGATCTCCAGACCTACTTCAAGTACACCGGTCTCGATCTCGACAAGCTCCGCGAACAGATGAGACCCGACGCAGAACGTCAGGTTAAGACCCGTCTCGCACTCGAAAAGATCGCTGCTCTTGAAAACATCGCTGTTTCCGAAGAAGAAACCGAAGCGGAATACGGCCGTCTCGCTGAAATGTACAACATGGAAGCGGACAAGGTTCGCGAAGTTGTTGCAGCAGATGCAATCGCTGAAGACCTCAAGGTCAAGAAGGCGATCGAACTCGTTCGCGAAAAGGCTGTTATCACCGAAGTTGAAAAGACCGACGCTGAATAATTATAACATGATCATCTCGGGGGAGACTTTTTCAGGAAAAGTCTCCCCCGAACCCCCTTCAAAACCTTTTTAAACAAATTACGACGATTTTTTACATTATATTTTAACGGAGGTACCATTATGGCATTAGTTCCTATGGTCGTACAGCAGACCAACCGCGGCGAACGCTCTTACGATATCTATTCCCGCCTTCTCAATGACCGCATCATCTTCCTCGCGGACGAAGTCAACGACGTGACCGCTTCCCTCGTGGTTGCGCAGATGCTCTTCCTCGAAGCGGAAGACCCGGACAAGGACATCAGCCTCTACATCAACAGCCCCGGCGGCTCCGTTTCCGCAGGTCTCGCGATCTACGACACGATGAACTTCATCAAGTGCGACGTTTCCACCATCTGCATCGGCATGGCAGCATCCATGGGCGCGTTCCTTCTCTCCTCCGGCGCAAAGGGCAAGCGCTTCGCTCTCCCCAACAGTGAAATCATGATCCATCAGCCCCTCGGCGGTATGCAGGGTCAGGCAACGGACATCAAGATCCACGCCGACCACATCCTCCGCACCCGCGAACGCCTCAACACCATCCTCGCCCAGAACACCGGCAAGTCCCTCGACGTCATCGCTGCCGACACCGAACGCGACAACTTCATGACCGCCGACGCCGCAGCAGCCTACGGCCTCATCGACAAGGTCATTGCTCACAGACCCTAATTATTGGGGAGGAACTTTTTGAAAAAAAGTTCCTCCCCAAACCCCACTTCAAAAACTTTTAAACTATTGTGCTGACAAAGTTTGGGTGCAGATTTGGAATACCTGACCGGCTGTAAAGCGGACAAAATTCCATTTACCGACGATCTGCACTCACTTTGTCATGCCTTATAGTATAAAGTTTTTTGAAAGGGGTCCGGGGAAAACTTTTTTTCAAAAAAGTTTTCCCCGGGAACCACATTTCAACCAGAAAGGTATCCATATGGCTCAGACTACTCGTAACGGGGGCGGGCGGATGAAGATTGAACGGTCCTGTGCGTTCTGCGGACGGAACGAGAATCAGGTGGAATTTCTGATTCCGTCGCCGACCGGGCTTTACATCTGCGACAAGTGCATTGACGCCTGCAACGACATCATTTTCGACCATTTTTCCGAAGAATCCGAGGCTCCCACGCTGGACCGTGACAATCTGCCCGTACCCGCTGAAATCAAGGCGACGCTCGACGAATACATCATCGGGCAGGACAAGGCGAAGGTTGCGCTGTCCGTGGCGGTCTACAATCACTACAAGAGACTCATTTACCGCGATACCAAGAAGAAGCTCGCGGGCGCAAAGAAAAACAAGGATACGGACACGCCCGTCGACGACGTTGACATTCAGAAGAGTAACGTCCTGCTGATCGGTCCGACCGGCGTGGGCAAGACCTTCCTCGCACAGACTCTCGCAAAGACCCTGAACGTCCCGTTTGCCATCGCGGACGCGACCACACTCACCGAAGCCGGCTACGTCGGCGAAGACGTCGAAAACATCCTGCTCCGTCTGGTACAGGCGGCGGACTACGACATCGAACTGGCAGAACGCGGCATCATCTACATCGACGAAATCGACAAGATTTCCCGCCGGAGCGAAAATCGCTCCATCACCCGCGATGTATCGGGCGAAGGCGTACAGCAGGCACTCCTGAAGATTCTCGAAGGCACGACCGCGAACGTTCCTCCGCAGGGCGGACGCAAGCATCCGAACCAGGAATTCCTTCAGGTGAACACCGAAAACATCCTCTTCATCTGCGGCGGCGCGTTCGACAACCTCGAACAGATCATCGAGCAGAGAAAGGGGCAGTCGTCCATCGGTTTCGGCGGCGACATCAAAAAGAAGGAAGAAAAGCTGCGTGACGGCGTATTCAAGGACGTTTCCGCGCACGACATCGTCAAGTACGGGATCATTCCGGAACTTGTCGGCCGTCTGCCGGTAATCGTCGGGCTGGAAAACCTCGACCGCGACGCACTCGTACGCATCCTCGCGGAACCGAAGAACAGCCTCGTGAAGCAGTACCGCAAGCTCTTCGAAATGGACAACATCGAACTGGAATTCGACACCGAAGCTCTGCAGACCATCGCTGCACGCGCCATCGACCGCAATACCGGTGCGCGCGGTCTCCGTTCCATCATCGAAGAAACCATGACCGACCTCATGTTCGCGCTCCCTTCCCGCAAGGATGTGGAAAAAGTGACGATCACCAAGGAATGCGTGGAAGGTCACGCGGAACCGGTTCTTACGCTGAAAAAATAATGTTTTGGGGGGGGGGGGGGGGGGGGGGGGGGGGGGGGGGGGGGGGGGGGGGGGGGGGGGGGGGGGGGGGGGGGGGGGGGGGGGGGGGTGGGGGGGGGGGGGGGTGGGG
>JBGVOJ010000019.1:0-18175 GCA_045126415.1 Eubacteriales bacterium
GAAAGGGTTCGGGAAAACCTTTTTTGAGGAAAAAGGTTTTCCCGAGAAACTTTATCTCTATCCCTTAGACGTCGTGGGAGGGGAAAAAGTTCCCGTTTCTTAAGATTTTTCTAAGATTTGCGCGGCCGCGGTTGATGCGTGACTTGATGGTGCCGACTTCCACACCGAGGATCTCCGCGATTTCACTGTACGGCAGGTCGTGGATATCGCGGAGAACGATCGCCTGACGCTGGTCGTCCGGAAGGAATTCCACCGCACGGCGCACCGCTTCGATGGTCTCCCGCCGTTCCGCCGCTTCTTCGGGAATCTCGTCGCCGGAGGTCACGGGAACATCCCAGATCTCCGGTTCCTCATCGTCGTTCTCCTGACGCGTCAGCGAAACGACCGGCCGGCGGGCAGTACTCCGGATGACGTCCCGCGCGGTATTCACCGTCACACGGAACAGCCATGTCGAAAAGCTGCAGTCCCCCCGGAAAGCCGGAAGTGCCCGCCATGCCTTGATGAGTGCGTCCTGCGCGATGTCGTCCGCATCCGAGACGGACATCCCCGACGCCGTCAGCACCCGGCACGCCGTGTTGTACACAAACCGTTCGTAACAGGAGACGATCTCCGAAAAAGCGTCCGTGTCACCCGACTTCGCGCGCTCCACCAGCGCGGACACGTCCCTGTCCGGCGCGCGCAGTCCTTCCGGCGGCGTCTGCGTGTCCGCCGATAGCATGTCGATTATATAGGTAAACATCGGTTGTTCTTATTTCCTGTAATAATATAATAATTAATTCGTTCTGTTAATTATTATAACACCCCACAGTCCGAAAGTCAATCAAATCCGTATGTTTTACTCTTGACAAAATTACTTGTGTAGTGTATAATGAATAATGACGAATGTGACTTTAAGAAATTTTAAGCAAATCTTAATGTCCGGCGGCTTACGGTATTCATAAATGGATGATATAATCAGATAAACGAAATCACACCCTCATTTGTTACAGAAAAAGGAGGTTTTTATGAAAAAATTCCGCAGACTGACCGCACTTCTGCTATGCGCGCTCGTCCTCGGCACGTCGTGCACGAAAAACGGCGGAAATGACGCAAAAAACGGCGAAACCGCCGAAGAAGTTGCGAAAACCGAGGTACTGACCAACGTCTTCAAAGGCACGGGGATCTCCCTGCCCGAGGATTATTCCATTACCACCGGCGTGAAGCCGTACTATAATGCGGAAACCGGCGAGATGAAGATTCTCTGCTCGCACGGGTATGAATCCGATGTGGTGAACGAATACGGTTACAACGAGTACATCCGCGAGACCGTCCTGCTGACCGTCGGCAACGACAATACCGTTGTGAATGAACAGAAGCTTGATCTGGGGGACAATGTCTACGTGAACAGCGGCGTACTTACCGGAGACAAGCTGTATTATATTCATAACAGATACGACGAAGCCTCTATGACGGACTCGTTCCACGTGGCTGTCTGCAATCTTGCGGACGGGAGCGGCACTATGTCCGACGATGTGAAGGGACTGTTCAGCCAGACGGACGACGACTGGTTCTATCTGCAATACCTCGCGGTCGACGGAGACGGCTTCCTGTATCTCGCGGCGGATCAGGAGATCGTCGTGCTGAACGACGCGTTTGTGAAGCAGTTTTCCGTCATCTCGCAGAACTGGATCAACGAACTGACCGTGTCGGCGGACGGCACCGTCTGGGCGGCGGGGTATTTTGACAGCGGCTATGGCTTTGTTCCGATTGATAAAACCGCGAAAGCCTTCGGAAAGACGGTGGAACTGCCGGCGAGCATGAACGCAAATCAGTATCTGTTCGCGGACGGTTACGACGTCTACCTTTCTGCAGATGACGGTCTGTACGGCTACAATTTCACGTCTGCGGAAGCAGCGGAGCCGGAACTGGTGTTCAGCTATCCCAATTCCGACCTGTTTGGAAACAATCTGGAGGTTGCGCGGGTACTCGGTCCCGACCGCGTGATCCTGTACGAGCAGGATCCGGAAACGTACGACCGGTATCCGGCTGTTTACAGCCGCTCGGCGGACATCGACCTGTCGCAGATGAAGGTGCTGGAAATCGCGTTTATCAACTCGGAATGGAATCTGTCGTCGAGCATCGTGAAGTTCAACAAGGCGAACGACGGCGTGCGGATCATCGCCAAAGACTACAGCCGGTACAATACCGATGAGGATTATCGGGCCGGTTCGAAGAAGCTGGTCAACGACATCCTTCTCGGCATCTACAAGCCGGATATGATTACGGCAACCACTGCATCGGAGGACGTCATCGCGCAGATCTATGCCAATGATCTGTATACCGACCTGTACCCGCTGATGGAGGCAGATGGGACGATCGCGAAGGACGATCTGCTCGGCTGCGTGACGCGGACGTTTGAGACGGAAGACAGAAAGCTGTGGGCGCTCGGCAATTCCGTGGCGGTACAGACGCTCATGGGAACGAAGGCGATGCTCGGGGAACGTACCGGATGGACGCTGTCGGAGATGATTGATTTTGCGGAAAGTCTGCCGGAGGGAGCGCAGATGATGCGCGGTCTGACCCAACAGTCGGCGGTCTATAGTCTTCTCGGCATGAACGGATACGGGATGTTCATTGATATGGAAACGAACACCTGTAATTTTGAATCGGAAGACTTTCTGAAATATCTGGAATATCTCAGTACTCTTCCGGAGACGAACAAGCCTTCCAACCGCGCGGAAGCGGAAATGATCGTTTCTTCTGCCAGCGGCGAAGACGGATACCTTCTCTATCACAACGGACAGATCGCGCTGAAGAACGTCTACTACCACGGTGTGAACGACTGGGTCGGCAGGGAAGCGGAATTCAACACGCCGGATGTGGTGGACATCGGCTATCCGACCGCGGACGGTACAAACGGCGCGAGGGTGGACATGACACCGTACGTGATCACGTCGTTCTGCGAATACCCGGAAGAGGCGTGGGATTTCATCGAGTCGATGATCGCACCGGACGCGGAATTCGACAGCCGCGTACTGGGGCGTAACGGAATTCCCGTATTGAAAGAGCAGTTCCTGCAGGCGTGTGCGGAGGAATACGATTCGCTGTTTGAGATTTACTTTGACGGCGGTATGTCGTGGGGACCGTACAATCCGGAATACGACGATCTGGAAGCGGAAATGCGCGAACCCGGCATCCGGAAGTTCTTCACGGAAGAGGATGCGCAGGCGATGCTGAAGTGGTTCGACGAGGAAATCGGCGCACCGGCGGCAAGTGCGGTGGATCCCGAAATCACGGAAATCGTGAACGAGGAGGTTACAAGCTACCTCGGCGGTGCGAAGTCGGCGGCGGACTGTGCGAGAGTTATCCAGTCCCGCGTGTCGATCTGGCTTGCGGAACATGAGTAAGAAAATAAAGTTCGTGGGGGAAAACTTTTTTTAAAAAGTTCTCCCCCACACCCCTTTTCAGAAAACTTCAGACAAATGAAAGGACAAGGGAATGTGCTTTCATTTGCCTGCACATTCCCGTTGCTTTTTTACCCTTCTGTTTTTCAGAAAAACGAAAAAAGACTGCACGAAATGTACAGTCTTTGGAGGGTGAACGATGGGAGTCGAACCCACGACCTCCAGGGCCACAACCTGGCGCTCTAACCAACTGAGCTACGTCCACCGTGAACCGCTGGGATAAATCCACAGCGTATAAGAACGCCGCACACGTTTCAGGAACATGACTACATCCCGGTACGGACAGAAACCCGAAAGCATTCAGAGAATTCTGTATGCTCCGGTTCGCCTTAGTGAGGCGATGGCGTACCTTGGGGGATTCGAACCCTCGACCTACTGCTTAGAAGGCAGTTGCTCTATCCAACTGAGCTAAAGGTACATAGGAATCTCCGTTTTTGTGGAGAAGCGGGTGATGGGAATCGAACCCACATAACCAGCTTGGAAGGCTGGAATTCTACCACTGAACTACACCCGCGTATTGGGCACGCTCACTTAACGCCTAATTATGATACCACAAGCGCACCCGTTTGTCAATAGGTTTTTGAAAAATTTCTGAAAAATTTTATTCTTCGCCGTAAAGCAGCGTGAACGATTCGTAATGATCGTCCGTGTAATAAATCAGACCGTCGTTCGAGTAGACGATCCGCTTCGCACCGCGGGAGTTTCCGCCGAGAGTGTCAATATCGCATTCGTAATACTGACGGCCGTTCTTCTTCGGGAGAAGTCCCTCGTAATTGCCGAACTTCGACCCGCCGATGCACTTGCCGGGCGCATACCGTTCCACGGAACCGCCTTCCCAGCCGAGATCCTGCGCGTCCGCCTTACTGATATAGTTCGGCGGCAGCTTGCCGTATGTATGAATGTACAGCGCGACATTGTCCTTGTCATCGTAGGAACCGTCCTCGTCAATCGCCGGTTCTTCAGGCTCCGGCTCGGGGACAGGCTCCGGTTCAGGAGTCGGTTCGGGTTCCGGCATGGGAATCGGTTCCGGTATCGGCTCAGGCTCAGGGTCTTCTTCCTGCGGTTCCTCCGCAGCTTCCGGCGCTTCTTCCGTCAACGGTTCTTCTTCCGCTGAAAGTTCCTCCGCCGCATCCGCTTCTTCCAGCACTTCCAGTGCGGCTTCCGCCACACCCGCCGCAATATCCACGGCATCCTGCGCCGTACATCCGCCCAGCGTCAGCCCGACAATCGGCAGCACAAGCGCCAGCACAAACGCCAGCACCCGCACATTTCTGAATTTCTTACTCATAAAATCCGCACTTTCTAAAATTTATCTTTCCGTCCAAAAAGGTTTTGGAAGGGGGTGCGGGGAAACCTTTTCCTCAAAAAGGTTTCCCCGCGAAAAAACTTCATTCAATTCACAGTAATCAGATTATCAAACAGTTCTCCGCCATCGGCGATGTTCTTTTCGTTGCCGACGGAGCAGCGGTAGCCCTGTGCGAGGATCGCGTCAAATGCGTCGCCCACAGCCGCGAACTGTTCCGCGGTGATGTCGAGCATTTCCGAACGTCTGCGGAGGACTTCCTCGTAGGTGTTGCCGGTCATGTACGCGTCGAACGAACGGGACATCTTGCCGTAACGGGAGATCGGACGTTCGTAGCCGGAGAACGTACCGATAATGTACTTCGTCAGCTCGGTTTCGTCCGGATTCAGGTTCCGTACATATTCGCCGGTGCCTTCGTAAACCTTTTCGGTCGCCGCAAGGTTCGGGTCACGGTAACTGTGGAAGTAGACGTTGCCCGTATCGGCAGCAAAGCCGCAGCCGCAGCCGTATGCGCCGCCCTTGACACGGATGTTCTGGTACAGATAGTCGTAGTTGACCGCCGTCCTGACGACCTGCATCGCGCCGGTGTATTCGATTCCTGCCGCCGCAAGGTTGCCCGCACGGCAGACGTACTGTACCTGCGACGGGATCATGATGCCCTCGTTCTTCTTTTCCGGAACAAAGACCGCAGGTTCGCCGAGGCACTTTCTTTCAAGACCCGCACACTTGCCCATGAACGCCGGAAGCGCCGCTTCGACCGCCGCATAGCCCGCATCATCCGCCGCAAGGCTCACGATCATGCGTTCCGGATTGAAGATATAATTCGTCACTTCGCGCAGCTTCGCAGTAATTTCATTCGCCTTCGCGTCAAAGTTCGCGTGCAGATCGCACAGGAACAAATAATAGTCAAGACCCGACAGCAGTTCCTGATAGCATGCCGCCTTGGAGAAATACGAAGTCGCACGGGCGATACCCACGGAATGACCGCTGCCCATGATGCCGCGCTGCTTGCCCGACTTCACTTCACCGATGATTTCGCGCAGACGCTTCGTGTCTTCAAACTTCGAGGACGTGATGATTTCCGCCGCAGTTGTCAGCGCAAAGTCCACCTTGTCCGCGAGCATCTTCGTGTACAGACCGTACATCGGACGGAATTCGTCCGGCTTGCCGTACATGCGGTAGGTCGGTGCGCCGAAGGACAGGCTGCCCGTGTTCAGCTTGATATCCATAACGAGGTCGGCATACGTGTGATCCGCCGTGTCGACCTTGCCGAGGATCGCGCCGAGCAGCCCGACGTACGGGATGTAATCCTTCGGCAGACCGTCGATGTCGAACAGGACGTTCAGATAGGTAATACCGTTGGTTTCAATATCGTGGAAGACCGTTTTTGCCCCCGCCACCACGCGTTCTTCGTTGTAGAACGGCACGGTTTCGCGCGGAATATCGCTTCTCTGAAGGGACGGAATGCAGTTCAGTTCCTCTTCGGTCGGTTCATGTTCCTGATATTCGCGGAGAAGTCTGGTTTCTTCGACGATGTGGTCGATTTCTTCCTTGGTCAGCGACGCCTTGTAAGCGGCGAGCTGTGCCTTGAGTTCTTCGTTTTCCTTTTCGACGAGCCCCGGTTCCGGCAGGGATTCGATCAGCACACAGTGATCGGATTCCAGAATGTACTTTCTGATGAGGTTTTCATAGTAGCCCGTACCGATGCGCGCCTTGAGTTCCGCGCAGTTGTCGAGGAAGTGCATATAGTCGAACGCCGCCTTGTCATCGTAGAGCCACGACTGCAGCATCGTTGCCGCATAGTCCAGCCCTCTCGGACTTCCGCCGTAATCGGCTTCGCGGAAGTAGAATTCGTCGCGGTTGATGCACGCGAGGAGCGCCTTTTCGGAGATGCCTTCTTCGACCTGCTTCTTGAGCGTATCAATGACGATGTTGTAGAACTTGTCGAGGTCTTCCGCCTTCGCGTTCTTGACGATGACGGAGAAATCATCCTCGATCATGTGGGTATCGTAGCCGCCGAAGACGTCCTGACCGATGCCCGCGTCGAGAAGCGCCTGCTTCACGGGTGCGCCGGGGGAGTAGATCAGCACGTCGGACAGAATACCCCACGCACGGCAGTCGAGTACATTGAGGTTGGAGCCGCAGAGAGCCGCGAACGCAAAGTACGCCTTGCCTTCGGGATCGTCGGTCGCACCGATGGAATACTTCTGCGTGATGCGCTTGGGTTCCGCGGAACCGAAGTGTTCCTGCAGAGCGACTTCGGAGTTCGGCGTGATTTCGTCGAATGCGGAGAGGTAGTTTTCGTCCATCCACGCCAGACGTTCGTCCATGTCGCAGTTGCCGTACACAAAGATGTAGGAATTGGACGGATGATAGAAGCGGCGGTGGAAGTCGAGGTAGTATTCGTACGTCAGTTCGGGAATAACCTTCGGGTCACCGCCGGAGTTCACGCCGTAGGTGGTGTCCGGATAGATCGCCTTGCCGAGCGCATCCCAGATTGCACTTTCCGGAGAGGAAGTCGCGCCCTTCATTTCGCTGTAAACGACGCCGTTGATGGTCAGTTCGTCGTCGGCGTTTTCCATTTCGTAATGCCAGCCTTCCTGCATGAAGATCTGACGGTGCTTGTAGATGTTCGGATAGAAGACCGCATCCATGTAGACATTCATGAGGTTTTTGAAGTCCTTGTCGTTGCAGGAAGCAACGGGATAGAGGGTCTTGTCCGGATAGGTCATGGCATTGAGGAAGGTATTAAGCGAACCCTTCGCCAGCTGCATGAACGGATCACGGGAGGGATAGTTCTTCGAGCCGCAGAGAACGGTGTGTTCGATGATGTGCGGCACGCCGGTGGAGTTTTCCGGAGGAGTACGGAAAGCGGCGCAGAACATTTTGTTTTCGTCGTCGTTGGAGATCAGGCAGACGCGCGCGCCGGACTTTTTGTGACGGAGCACGATCCCTGCGGACTTGATGTCTTCGAGATATTCCTCATACATCAGTTCATACGCGGGATTGGGAGCAAGCTCCCGGCTGCTTTTGATGTTGATAGCCATAACAGGATCCTTTCGCTGTACGTAAATATATGATGGGGATATTATACCACAGAAGCTACGCAGAATCTACCGATTTCGGCGAAATTTTATAAAATAACGTGAGTTCGAAGGATTTCCGGAACTTTCCGCTCCCTACGGGCTTTGCCGTGAGTTTTCTTTTAGTTGACCAAATACAAAAAATATGATACAATCAGTATACACTCTGTATTATTTTCCGCGCAGTGCTTCCACCAGTTCCAGCACCAGCCGCACATTATCCTCCGACAGTCCTTCCAGACTGACCTTCGGTGTGTCGTCCAGACCAAGCAGATAGTCGGTACTGACGTGGAAAACCGCCGCAATTCGCAGTAAAACTTCGTAGGAAGGATAGCGTATCGCATTTTCATAGGAGGAAATCGCCCCTTTTCCTACGCCAACCCGTTCTCCTAAAACCTTTTGCTCCATTTTATTCGCAATTCTCAATGCCTTTAAACGTTCACCAAAAACCAAATACGTCATCTTGCAGTGCCCTTTCTGTCAACTGATAGTATACCTCAGTGTACACATTGTCAGTCACCATCAGGTGCATTGCAGTCTACTAAACGAAAATCAAAGAAAGGACACACCATCATGAAACACTGTCTCGTTCTCAGCGCCCCGGAAGAGATTTACCGCTGTCCCGAACGGGAATCCCCTGCCGAAGCATTTCTGATCCTGTATACCCAACTGATCCTGTCGGAAATCCATAAAAACGGCTATGCGTTCAGCTTTCCCCTGCGCTGTCCCTGCGAACTGATTCTGGGTTTGAATCTCGCAGGGACAAAATTTTTAGACAAGACCATCCATCTTACCCATCTGCATACATTCCAGTTCTATGATCTTTTTACAAATGTTCTTCAGTATGAGGATTTCCTCTATATTTCCGACAACTGTGATCACCACTGTCTTCTCAAAGGACACTCCGATACAAAAGTCACAAAGTCTTTCTGCGATTACTGTCGCGGGGAAACCGATCTTCTCTTCGTTGTCCATCCGGCCGGACATCTCGACGACCAGACCGCCGCTATCCTCGCCTCCGCACAGAAAAAGAAAATCCCGATTTTCCGTTATCACCCCGAAACCTTTGAAACCGTCCGTGAAAATCTCCCTCCGGACTGGATCATTCCCGAAGGCGATTACAGTGAGAAAGATATCTGGGAGAATATCCCGAAGGAAACCAAAGTAAAATAAGTGTAAATTTTCGAAAAACCATTGATTATACAGCAAAATTGTGGTATATTAATGGATGGAAAAAATTCAAATTTTCAATCCTGTCAAAGAAGAAAGAGGTTCATTATGACTTACAACAAGAAATCTGTTGAAGATATCGACGTGCACGGCAAAAAGGTCCTCGTGAGATGCGACTTTAACGTGCCGGTTAAGGATGGCGTTATCACCGACGACAAGCGTATCGTCGGCGCTATGAAGACCATCGAATACCTCGTAGCTCAGGGCGCGAAGGTTATCCTCTGCTCTCACATGGGCAGACCCCACAACGTTCTCGACGCTGAACTGAAGCTCGACAAGAAGGAAAAGAAGAAGATCGAAGAACTTCCCACAGAAGAACAGGAAGCTGCAAAGGCTGCCGCTCTCGAAAAGGGCAAGAAGGATATCACCAAGCTCTCTCTTAAGATCGTTGCTGACGACCTCGCAAAGAAGGGCATCCCGGTTACCCTCGCCGCTGACGTTATCGGTCCCGACGCACAGGCAAAGGCCGCTGCTCTGAAGGACGGCGAAGTTATGCTTCTCGAAAACGTTCGTTTCCACGCAGCAGAAGAAAAGAACGATCCTGAATTCGCGAAGGCTCTCGCATCCCTCGCTGAAATCTATGTAAACGACGCATTCGGTACCGCTCACCGCGCTCACGGTTCCACCGCAGGCGTTGCAGACTACCTCCCGGCAGTCTGCGGCTACCTCATCCAGAAGGAAATCGACGTTATGGGCAAGGCCCTCGACGACCCGAAGAGACCCTTCGTAGCAATCCTCGGCGGCGCTAAGGTTTCCGATAAGATCGGCGTCATCAACAACCTCATCGAAAAGGTTGACACCCTCATCATCGGCGGCGGTATGGCATACACCTTCTTCCGCGCTCTCGGCAACACCACCGGTACTTCCATCTGCGAAGAAGACAAGCTCGACCTCGCTACCGAACTGATGGCAAAGGCAAGAGCAAAGGGCGTAAACTTCCTTCTCCCGGTTGACAACGTGATCGGTCGTGAATACAAGGAAGACACCACCTTTATGCGCATCTACTCCGACTCCATTCCGGACGGCTGGATGGGTCTCGATATCGGTGAAAAGACGCAGGAACTCTACTCCAAGAGCATCGCAGGCGCAGGCACCGTTGTATGGAACGGTCCGATGGGCGTATCCGAATGGGAAAACTTCGCATCCGGCACCAAGGCAGTTGCCAAGGCAGTAGCAGAATCCGGCGCGATCTCCATCATCGGCGGCGGCGACTCCGCAGCAGCCGTTGAACAGCTCGGCTACGCAGACAAGATGACCCACATCTCCACCGGCGGCGGCGCATCCCTCGAATTCCTCGAAGGTCTCGAACTCCCCGGCATCGCTTGCCTTCTCGACAAGTAATTAAAAAAATAAAATTTCTCGGGGAAAACTTTTTTGAAAAAAGTTTTCCCCGAACCCCTTTCAAAAAACTTTATACGAATAAGACAGACAGAGTAAGTACAAATCGCAGAAACACACCAAATCTTTCCGGCTGTTTCTACTGAACAAACAATTTGGACAAATCTGCACGCCGCCCCGTCCCTTCCGAACGATCTGCCGCGTGCAAACCGCTGTCTGTCCGAGGCCTCAAGGCCGAGTCCCCCGAACGATTTACAGGGCGGGGAGATTCATAAGAGGGCTTCGCCCCGGAAGTCCTCTTATGCGCCGTCCCGCGCAGGGACATAAAATTGAAAAATGACCTTTCAGGTCATTTTTCTACCTATTAAATCAAACGAAAAGTTTGGTATCCACCATTTGATAAAACTAACAAGAGGTATAGAACAATGAAAAAGGAATCCCGCAAGGTTATCATCGCCGGCAACTGGAAGATGAACATGACCCCCAAGGCTGCAGCAGAAACCGCAGCAAAGACCGCTGAACTCACCGCAGGCAAGAACGGCTGCGAAGTCGTCCTCTGCGTACCGTTCGTTGACATCGCTGCCGCTATGGAAGCAACCAAGGGCACCAACGTAAAGATCGGCGCTCAGAACGTCCACTTCGAAAAGAAGGGCGCGTTCACCGGTGAAATCGCAGCGGATATGCTCGTGGAATGCGGCGTGGAATACGTCATCGTCGGCCACTCCGAAAGAAGACAGTACTTCGGCGAAACCGATACCACCGTTAACCTCCGCACCAAGGCTGCTCTCGATGCAGGCATGAAGGTTATCCTCTGCCTCGGCGAAGTTCTCGCAGAAAGACAGGCAGGCATCACCGAAGAAATCGTTGCTATGCAGACCAAGCTCGACCTCGCAGGCATTCCGGCAGAACAGATTGCTAACGTCATCATCGCATACGAACCCGTTTGGGCAATCGGCACCGGCCTCACCGCTACTCCCGAACAGGCTGAAGAAGTCTGCGCCCTCATCCGTGCTACCGTTGCAAAGCTCTACGGCGATGCAGTTGCTGAAGCAATGACCATCCAGTACGGCGGTTCCATGAACGACGCAAACGCAGCAGAACTTCTCTCCAAGGTCAACGTGGACGGCGGCCTCATCGGCGGCGCTTCCCTCGTTCCCGAAAAGTTCGCAAAGATCGTAGACGCTGCTCAGTAATTTAATAGAAATTTTCTTCTCGGGGAAAACTTTTTTGAAAAAAAGTTTTCCCCGAACCCCTTTCAAAAAACTTCAATCTGTTGTATAATAGGATATATTTCAGATTGGAGGTTTTGTTATGAAAATCAGGAACATCCTTACCGCCGGTCTGGCGTCTGTGGTACTGCTTTCTTCCTGCGGAGTGACGGATTCGGAACTGCCTTCTCTGGAAGTCCACGGAATGCAGATCGTCTCCATGCTGGAGGAAATCACGGAAAGTGAAGATTATCTGAGTATCTACAGCTCTGATTCTGACATTATGAGTATCATCAATTCCTTTGCGGAGGGCGATCATTCCGATCCGGCAGCCATCTACCGGCTCACCCTCTCGGAAGAATCCGTGAAATCCCTGTGCGGCACGGATATCCTCACCTCACTCTCCCCCAAACTTCAGGCATTCCTTGAAGGACGAGTACAGGCGTCGATCATCAACATCGCCAATGCTCGCGGCGGTTCCAAGGCTCTTGCGGCAACCAGTATCTGTACCGTCGGCAAAACCTTTGTCAGCGATGAAATCACCGCTGATACGATCTATCTGTACACGTTTGAAAACGCCGTTCCCGTCGCCGTATCGTTCACTGTCGGGGAAAGTCATACCGTCTCCGCGACCGGTACCTTCCTCATTGCCGAAGAGCTGAACACCGATTCCCCCGAAACTATCCGGGAATTTTTCAGCGAAATTGACCTCAGCGTCGAAGTCGTTTCCATTGACTGATCCAACACAAAGCCATCTTGTAAATGAGCTTGTCACCGTTTCCGGATGGCAGGCTTTTTTCGTTTTCCCGCAAAAATGCTCTCACACACGGAAATCGTACCACAAAATCCCCAACATCATCACGAGGTACCCACATGAAACACATACCCTTCAACTACGATGATCTCGCTCTGCTCACCGTAGAACTCCCCGATTCCATCAAAAACCTCCGTTTCAGCGGACGGTTCGACCACGTCATCTGCGAAATTGACCGTCTGCTCGCGGATAACACGCATCCGAATTATGACCCCATCATGCTCAAGCGTCTGGAACTGGAACGATTCCTTGCCACCGAACTTGCGTACGACTATCAGGTTTCCTTCGAAGATATGGTTGAAAACTTCCGCAAAAAATACCCGAACTTCACGGAAACCAATCTCGTCGACCTCCTCAACTCCGGTCACGCGGACTTCATGATCAAGACGGACGGCGTCTATTTCGAAAACGCCGCCTACTCCAACCTCCGCGAATGCTGCGGGAACTACCTCGCCAAGCTCGAAAATCCCGATTTCGTTCCCGAACCGCAGCTGAACGACGAACAGCGGGAAAACATGAAAATCCTGCGCGAAAACGGACACCACGCATGGCGGTACAAAATCCGTCAGTGGATCTGCCCCGACGAAAGCCACGAACGCCCCGGAAAACACGTCCGCGTATGGCTTCCCTTCCCGGCGATCACGCCCGAACAGAGCGATATCCGCCTGCTCGAATCGTCCCATCCGGTCTGCATCACCGACGGCCCGATCCGCACCGCCTACGCGGAATTCGACTACAATTCCGGTGATCGTTTTGAGATCACCGTGGAATTCACAAACACCACCGTTTATCATGACCTGCAGGAATCCGCCGCGACCGACACAATCCCGCCGGAAGTGCGCCCGTACCTCGGCGAAGTCGAGCCGCACATCGTGTTCACGCCGTACCTGAAAAAGCTCGCCGCCTACCTCACCGACGGCACAGCCAATCCGCTCGCCAAGGCACGCCGCATCTACGACTACGTGACCAGCCACGTCAAGTACTCCTACACCCGCGAATACCGTCTGTTCGACAATATCCCGATGTACGCAGCGGTCAACGGACGCGGCGACTGCGGCGTACAGGCGCTCCTGTTCATCACGCTCTGCCGTATCGCGGGAGTCCCCGCACGCTGGCAGTCCGGCAACGCGGTACATCCGCCGCGCGACTGCATCTGCGGACGTGTCGGCAGCCACGACTGGGCGCTGTTCTACGTCGCGCCGTACGGCTGGCTGCATTGTGACCCGTCCTACGGCGGCGGTGCGAAACGCCGCGGTGACATGGAAGCATGGAACTGGTACTTCGGCAATTTCGACCCGTACCGCTACATCAGCTGCACGGAATTCCAGCGCCAGCTCGATCCTGCAAAGACCTATATGCGCCTTGACCCGTACGACAACCAGTCCGGCGAAATCGAATATATGGACGAAGCACTCAGCTTCGCCGACGTCAACTGCTCGAAAAAACTGCTCGAAGCGGAGCGTCTTCTCTGATAACCGTCATTTCATACCCCCATCAAAGGAGGATAACATAATGGCAAACTACCTCGTCAAAGGGCGTACCGTCACCCTGTCCGGCAACCCGTCCATGTGTACCTACACCGTGGAAATTGCCGGGCAGACGTGGACGATGACCGAACGTCCGTATGTCCGTTTCGCGGACGGCACCGTCGTTCCCTTCCCCGCACCGGAAACCGAAGGTCCCTGCAGAACCGGCACCACCGAAGGCATCGCCGCCGTCTATACGGACTTCGGCAGCCATAAGATCACCGTCCGCACGAAGGCGGAAATCGAAGCGATCACCGACGACGTGTACTTCACCGTTCAGGTCGAAGGGGACGGAAAGTGCGAAATCGACCGCGTCAGTTTCCCCGCACCGTTCGATTTCGGTACCGCGTACGGCGACAAACCCGACAATACCGCCGAAAATCTCCCGGAATCCTACACCGTTCTCTCCCGTATGCAGGGAACGCTCATTCCGGCAGGCACGCAGATCTCCCTCTCCGGCGGTCAGGTCATGGAACGCGACGGTTACCTCCCGATCTACGGTCAGGTACGCGGAAATACCGGCTACCTCGCAATTTACGACACTCCGTTTGACGTGCGCTACGAGCTCCGCTACGAAAACGGCGGCGAAAAGGTCGCTCCGCTGTGGATCACGTCCCTCGGACACATGGCGTACCCGCGCCGGATGCTGTACCGCTTCATGGAAAACTGCAGCTACAACGACTTTGCGCAGTCCTACCGCGCGTACGTCAAGCAGCGCGGACGCCTCATCACGCTCCGCGAAAAGATCGCCCGCAACCCGAAGGTGGAAAAACTGCTCGGTTGTCCGGTCATCCACACGGGCATCGCGACGCACATCTCCCCCGATTCGGACTACTACAAACCGGACGATCCGGCGCACAACGACTACCACACCACGTTCCACACCCGTGCGGAACAGATCAAGGCTCTCGCAGCCCGCGGCGTGAAGAAGGCATACACGCACTTTGACGGCTGGGGCAATCACGGCTACGACAACCTGCATCCCGATCCGTTCCCGCCGCACGAAGCCGCAGGGGGTGTTGACGGCATGCGCGAACTGGCGGACGCAACGACCGGTTCGGGCTTCATCTTCGGCATCCACGACCAGTACCGCGATTACTACTACGACGGTCCTACCTTCTCGATGGACAACGCCGTCATGTACGCGGACGGAACGCACCCGTTCTGCTCGGTCTGGTACGGCGGCAAACACTCCTTCCTCTGCTCGTCCGTGGCACGCGACTATGTCCGCCGCAACTACGCGACCTTCGAGGAACTCGGCATCGGCGTGGAAGCGGCGTACCTCGACGTCTTCTCCGTTGTCCAGATGGACGAATGCTTCAATCCGGCACATCCCGCAACCCGCGAACAGTGCGCACAGTACCGCCGCGAATGCCTCGACGTCCTGACCGACCGCGGCATCATCCCGAGTTCGGAAGAAGTCCTCGACTGCATCCTGCCGTCGCAGGTACTCTGCCACCACGCACCGTTCTTCACGTCGAACCTCGGCGCAAGTGACGCAAAACCGGTGGGCATCCCGATTCCGCTCCTGAACCTCGTTTACCACGACTGCGTGGTCATCCCGTGGATCGGACGCAAGAACAGCCGCGGCGGCTGGGGCATTCCCGGAAACGACAGTGCATACGCGCACGCATGGCTGAACGGCGGCCCGCAGTACCTGTCGATCACGGCAGACGAAGCGGAAATCGCAGAAGTCACGGCAACCTGCGAAAACGCGGAAAAACTCGCACTCCAGCCGATGCTGAAGCACGAATTTGTGACGGCAGACCGCCGTACCCAGCGGACGACGTTCGCGGACGGCACCACCGTCACGGTAAACTTCGACACGAACGAAGTCAGCGTAAATTAACCCGCAAAAAAGGGAGACACCAATCGGTATCTCCCTTTTGTATTTTCTTTGAATCAACCCAGTTCCGGAACGTCTACGAATTCAATCACGTTTCTGTCGCTGGAGTCCATTTCGAACACAACAATTTCGTTGTCACCGGATTTCAGCATCGGTGCGGGGCAGTAGAGGGTCTTCTGCGGGCCCGCGTCGTTGTAGTAACGGCCGAGGTTGAAGCCGTTGACGGTCACGAAGCCGTGGTGGAAGCCGTCGAGCTTAATGAAGGTGTCGCAGGGTTCACCTTCGATGGTGAGGGTACCGCGCATAAAGGAGGACTTGTCCACACCGCCGTCGCACGCTTCGTACTTCACGCCGGAGAGATCCTTCATTTCCATCGGGTACATATCCCAGCCGTAGTGGTTGCGCTGACCGAAGCGGATGCCGGTCATACCCTTCTTGTCGCGCATTTCGGGACCGTAGTTGATGCGTCCCATGTTTTCGACAAGGATATCGACCTTCACTTCTTCGCCCTTCTTTACGGAAACGCGGATATCGTCCGCATGGCGGGAGCGTTCAATCCAGCCCTTCTTTTCGCCGTTGACGAAGACGATCGCACGGTCGTGTACGCAGTCGTAACGGAGCGGCAGACCGCCGTTTTCCGCCATCGGACCCTTGACGGTGGTGGAGTACAGCGTGAAGCCGTAGCCCTGACCGATTTCTTCCATGAACTTCGGAGCCGCGGTATGAACGGGCGCCGAGATGGAGTCCACGGTATCGAGGACAAACGCCTTTTCGGTAAGCGCAACCTTGCCGTACGCCTTCTTTTCGGAATTCTTGGTGGTGATTTCGGGCACGCTGCCGAAGAATTCTTCGTTGATCTTGCGTACCGCATAGTATGCGGGAGTCATGTCACCGGCTTCGCTGAGGAGCGCGTTGTAGTCGTAGCTGGTGATGGTGGGTTCGTACTTGCCGCCGTGGTTCGCACCGTTCATGAAGCCGAAGTTGGTGCCGCCGTGGAACATATAGAAGTTGAGGGACGCGCCCGCTTCCAGCATATCGCGGAACAGACCCGCGAGTTCTTCCGCTTCACGGACATGGTGATCTTCGTACCAGTGGTCAAACCAGCCGCACCAGTATTCGCCGCACATGGAAGGCTGATTGGGGCGGAACTTGCTGAGTTCGGCAAAGTTTTCCTTCGGATGGGAACCGAAGTTGGCAACGCAGAGGTATTCGGGCAGCGTACCGCCGGAGAGCATCCAGTCGCACGCGCCGTCGGAAGTGAACAGCGTACAGTCCACGCCGCATTCACGGTAAATGTCAACAACCGCGTTCAGGTATTCCTTATCGTCACCGTAGGAGCCGTATTCGTTTTCAATCTGCACCATCACGATATTGCCGCCATGGGTCGCAAGTCTTCCGGTACCGAGGTGTTCGAACAGAGCATGATAGTACCGTCTCACCTTTTCAAGGAAGCGTTCGTCGTTGCAGCGGATCGCAATATTTTCATAGCTGAGCAGCCATGCCGGCAGACCGCCGAATTCCCATTCACTGCAGATGTACGGACCCGGACGCAGAATAACATTCAGCCCGAGCTTCGCCGCTTCATCCACATAAGAAGCAAGGTCAAGCATCCCGGTGAAGTCAAACTCGCCTTCCTTCGGTTCATGCAGGTTCCAGCAGGTATACGTCTCCACCGTATTGAAGCCGCATTCCTTCAGCTTCGTGAGACGGTCCGTCCAGTATTCGCGCGGAATCCGGAAGTAATGCATCGCGCCGGACACGATGGTATACTCCTTCCCGTCCATCAGAAACGATTTGTCGTTATACGTAATAATTCCCATGTTCTTTTCCTTTCGTGGGGGTATTTTTACTGCTATAAGTTTATCATAGATAGGGCGGAAAATCAAGAGAGTGCGGATTTTTAGGAAAGGGGAAACGGTCGCTTTTTGAAAAAAGCTCCGCAAAAACTTCAATCTGTTGTAGCCGGTTTGTGAGGGTGATATGATATAGAGGGGAAAAAGGAGGAATTGTAAGTGGAGTACGGCTGAAATTTGTTAGACCTGTAGCCGTGGAGTCATAAAAATCATCAGGAATAGTGGAGCGACTTCACGGGGCTTCGCTCCCCGTTCAGCGCTGACGGCTTCAGTTACGGTGATATAGTACGTTACTATAGAATTCAGCTACGGTAAGGAAACCACCGCTCGTCTTGGCTGCCGCCGTCCGAGCTTTTCGTTAATTAGAGCGGCTGACGTGTAATACTGACAAACGCAAAGCATGGACGGCGGCAGCCAAGCCATGCGGTGTTATACGAAACGTAGCTGAATTGTAATGTGACGCACTACATTCCGGAGACGGAAGGGGTCTGTGCTGAACGGGGAGCGAAGCCCCGTGAAGTCGCTCCACTA
>JBGVOJ010000020.1:0-1901 GCA_045126415.1 Eubacteriales bacterium
CGGAAACAATCGAGCGATATGTGCGTGAAAGACTGCTGATTCCCGATCTGGTGATTCCTATGAGTGAGCACCGGACTTTCAAGTATTTCAAAGAAGAAACTCTGGTCGATTACGCCGAGAAATATGGCTGGAAGCTAATTGATGACAGCAACCGGAAAGATCTTTTCATGGAAATGATTGAGCAGATGGATATGAGCTATTCCTATAAACCGGTTTTGCTGAAAGCGATTCTGGCACATGCAGACATTAACGGTCGGGTACAAATAGACGATATTGTGGCGTATTTCCGTAATTATTACGAATCTCGCCGTACAGCCGGTCTTGTGGTTGAGAAAGCAAACAGCATCTATGCAAAAGGCGGGTACACAGATAAAGCAGCAGAACGCAATATTCTGTCGAATCCGTTCAAGCGGTTTGAGGATATGAATATGTTCCGTCATACGAAAACGCTCGGCGTGATTGAGGTGGATGCTACGGTATGGAAGAAGCTGACCGAGGCTGAGAAGAATTGGATAGGGGATGTATGTGAAGAAAAACTAGAGTTATATTATAAGAGAATCGGAAAGTAAACGTTTATTATCAGGAGAAAAACATGCGTAAAAGAAAAGACGATGAAACATTATCGCTGTTTGATACAGTCGAACCTAAAGAGATTACAGGTCCCAAGGTGGATGTTGTTCGGTTGGATTATGTAACTGCCGAACCAATGACCTGGCAGGAATTATTTGAAGGCTATCATAAACTCCGTGCAATTACATTTTCCTCAGGCATCAATTTCGTGTACAATCTTCTCGATATGTTTGAAGATGCTGAAATCATATTTGGCTGTGAATCTGTGATGTCCTATTCCATGCAGGAAATTATGGCATATCAGAATCAGCTTCTGGAACGTATGAGAGAAGCGGCAAGCAATTCTCGTCAGAAACTGCTGGATCGTATAGACAATGCTTCGGTACGCTTTTATGTGGCACACGATCAGCTATCTCATGAAAAAATATATCTTCTGGAAGCGGAAGATGGCAGAAAACGTGTGATTATGGGCTCTGCGAACCTTTCTTATAATGCGTTTGGAGGAGTGCAGCGCGAGAATATCTGCTGTATCGACGGTAAAACAGCGTATGACTGGTATATGAGCTGCTATGAAGAATTAAAGGAAAACAGCACCGACGAAATTTCCGTAAAAGCTTTTACCACAGCCGATCTTTCAGAAAATGTGGATGCACTCCCGATTTCAGAAACCGTAAAAATCAAGAAAGCCCTTGTGATCGAACCGTCTGCGAACAATGCGGAAGATGTTCAGTTCATTTTAGACACGCACCGATTGGCGAAGGAACTGGCCCCGGTCATGCCGAAGAGTGATAAGAAATCCGGTAAAACCATGCTTGCACCTGAAGTCATCACAAAAATCCGACGTCAGCGTGTTGAAGAAGCAGTTAAAGAAAAAGAACTACGCAGTGAGTACCCGCAGTTGATCGTGGATACGGAAAAACAGATCGTTACTCTGAACGGTGAAGAACTTGATCTGGCACCAGCACCGGAAGATGTCGCTCTTGATGTGGAACTGTTCCTGAGATACATGGACGGATACAGCCAGTTCCATGGTGACTATGAAGGAATGCAGTACCGGTATTTTGAGTTTGCCAACTGGTTCTTCTGCTCTCCTTTTATGGCAGTTATGCGTGATATGGCAGCGCGGTTCAATCAGAATAAGTTACCGTATCCTGTGTTTGGTCTGGTATACGGACAAAGCAAAGCCGGGAAAACCAGTTTTCTGGAAACTCTGCTGAAAATGATGATCGGGCAGAAACCAAAGATTTCGGCTCCTGATTTTACACGTTCCAGCATTGAAAACCTGAAGCACATTGTTCAGGGGGCACCGATCATTGTAGATGACCTTACAC
>JBGVOJ010000021.1:0-2824 GCA_045126415.1 Eubacteriales bacterium
TGTTCGGAACGGACAATCTGCAGCGGACTCTGACCGTTCAGGGGAATCACCAGGAGAATCCGGACCATTATGTGAAAATGAAAAACTGGAATCTGTATGAAGTCAATTACCGTTACTCGCGCATTTTCGATCTGTGCCGGGTGATCGGTGCTGTGAATCTTTACGACATCGGGTGTCAGATGATCAATCAGTCGTTTCTGCTGATCCCGTACAGCAGAATGTCCTATACGGGAATCATGAACGGGAAATTTGTTCTCAACGATTATCGCCCGAGTGATGTTACCACAAAGAATTACCATCTCCTCACTGCGGATGAAACACCGCAGCCCCTTTGTGACAGAAGAATCCGTTATATCCGCGGGCAGTATCCGGATCTTGATCTGAAGGTTCAGCCGGAGAATATTGCGGTTGCCTGCTATTCTCTGACCATGTACCGTGAGGAGGAAGAGATCCGAAAAATGGTGGATGCCTTGACACGGGATTTTGACAGAGTGCTGTTCAATATCGCTTTCCGTGACAGCAGCGTCGTGCAGTTCTGGAAAAACAGTGACTGGAAGGGATTCGAACTCTATCCGATCGGACCGCAGGGCTTCCTGTTTGCCACGAAGAAACCGGAGGATATCCGGAGATTGAAAGAGTTCTATCCGTTTGAAGACGGACGGTTCCTGACCGGAATTGACACCGCAATGGAACATTATTCCTGCTCCACGCTGTCGGACCCTTTTCGTTCCTATGTTGACTGGAAGGAACCTGTCACGTTTGAGGACGAGCTTCTGCAGAAGAACAAACAGCGGGAAAAGGAAGCATTTGAACTGGCTGGACGGAAGATCGCCGAACTCGGGCTTGACATTACCCTGATTTCCGCGGAATACGCTCCGGAGAAACTGACGATGGTGCTGTATTTCCGGGCGGAAAACCGTGTGGATTTACGGAGTCTTGTGCTGGAGATTGCAGGTGTCCTGCGGATGAAGACAGAACTGCGGCAGATAAAGTAAGACGGCGTCAGGATACGGAAAAGGAACCACAGGATTTGTTCTCTGGTTCCTTTTCTGCGTTATTCGGTTATTTCACTCTGATCCGTTCCAAAGCGGCAATTGTTAACGGATAAATTCTCTTTCAATAAAAATCACGACTCGATCACCGTTTTCTGTTTCCACCAATACTGTAACCGGAACTTCAAGATCGCTCCTGTCTCCCTGATTGTACGGCGGGGCATCGTAGTCACTGATTTCCAGAATCCGACAGGTATTTCTATCAAGTTCCCCGGTGAATTCCGTTTGGAGCTCCTTATCCCACATTTTAAAATCATCATCGGGTATATAGTATTTTGCAGTACTTTCCCAGCCGTCCGTGAACAGATCATCGATTCGGAGTTCTTCGCCTGTCATGGCATTGAAAAAATAATCGAAATAATAGGGGTTATAGTGCCCTTTTATGATCGGAAAATTTACAGGCTCATTGTCATTCATGGAAACAAACGCAAGATTGGAGCCGCTGAAATCAATATATCGCCTGCCATGCAGAGAGACCTGAAACTCCGGATACGGTCCTACCCATATAGAATCTGCCAGCAGTCCCTGTTGTTCCTTTGCGGCGGTCATCAACTTTTCTTCCGTGAAATAAGTTTCGTACAGATCAGAGATGAAGGTATTGACTTTATCGCATACATCTGCTGACAATTGTGATTTCTCCGCATCAAGATACCAGATCGTGATATCGTTTATTTCTGTCGGCTCACAGATCATACCAATGTGATACTGCCGGAGCTTTTTATACACGGGAACCTCCGGATCAATGTACCCTGTCATATCTCTCGGTATCCCGGTCACCATATAGTCGGATAACCCTTCCAGCGACAGCTCCGTACCGTCGGCAAAACAGCTTCCCGGCTTAAATATGATACTGTCCGTAGTAAAGATGAATTCACCTTCATACAATCCGAAAAAATCACGGAGCATATCGTGTGTGGTACCGAATCCGGAATAGGGAGTTACCGCTTCTGCGGCAAGATGATCGTTCAGCAGCGGGACGAAATCCACATTCTCGAAGAACAGGTCGGACAGTTCCAGACGCTTTCCCGTACAGATATCAAAGACAGCGGAACGGGCATCGTAATAATAGTACGGAGTGTCCTGATATCCCAGATCGTACCTCCATCCTACGACAATGGAGAGATATCCGTTAATCAGCGTTTTTTTCGTATGGAAATCCAGTCCGAATCCATACGGAGCACGGTTTGAAACATAAGCTCTGACCGTATCTTCATCTGTCTGCTGCAGCTCTTCCGTTGCTTCGCTGATGAACGCCTGAACCGCTTCATTCAGCCCGGGAGTAAGGAAGGTATCGGGTACTGTGTTGCACTGGTAATAATAATCCGCCGGTTCTTCCGACTGGCGGATTCCGGAAGTGGATTCTGCCATATACAGCTTTTTTTCTGTCGGTTCGGGCAGAGTCAATCCGTCAATCGGACGATATGGAACATACCCGGCACTCGCTATGACCTGCTGTCCTTCTTCCGACTGCATCCATTCTACAAGAATACGGACATCGGAATCTTCCGGTTCATCTGCTGAAAAAACAGCATAATTGAATCCGAGGAGCGGATAGGTTCCGTCGGCAAGTGTCTGCAGGGACGGTTCCACTCCATTTACTTTGATGTACTTGATCCCGGAAATGTTTTCGTACATTCCGTCGGAATAGGCGTATACCGAGTAGCCGATGGCGTTGATGCCGTTGTCATAATTCGCAATCACGTCAAGGATACCGCTCATGGATGCAGGGATCGAATCGGTTACGGGCTTCATCAAAGGAGTATCGCCCATGA
>JBGVOJ010000022.1:0-6017 GCA_045126415.1 Eubacteriales bacterium
GGTGGAAACGTATACCTATCAGATTCGTGTGGCGGAACAGACAGAGCTGAAGCCGCTTGAGGTGAAGGCGGTTGTTCGCGGCAATACGGAAGACGATATCGTACGTGTGTCCAAGTACATTCTTGCTGCCGGATCGGAAGCCAAAAAATATCCGTTTACCATTCAGCTGATCGAAGATAACACCTTCCACAAAACGGGACAGCGTGTTATGACTGTATCCGGGACATTCCCGGCGGATTTGATGGAGGACAAAACCAAATGGGCGGCTGCGTTTGTAAGCTGCAGCGACTCCTCCCTCCGTTATGAGATCGATACGGATCAGATCAGTTTTGCGGATAACACGAAGATGAGCCTTTCCTATACGGGAGATATGGTGCTCGGCGAATATATGCTTGAATTTGCGTTCTATGAGGAACTGGAGCAAGTGATCGCCAATTTCTATATCGCACCGTCTCGTATCTTTATTGTGGACGACCCGTCGCTGATGGTCACGAAGTACAGCTATATTGCTGTATACCGGACCGGTGCATCGACTGTATCGCAGTATACGATGCAGAGTCTGAATTCCGAAGAGGGACTGAAGGCACTCGAAGAACAGATGAAGCAGGCAAATCTTGCAGCGGGCGGCGATAATGTGGCGGAAATCCTCCTGATCCTGCAGGGCAGCTTTGCTCCTATGCGTGAGAAAGGGCATACAGTAGGATATACGGCTCTGGATTCCTTTACGGTCAACGAGTGCGTGACCGGTCTGAAGGATTCCACCATCACATACCTGAATTATACGGTCGGGGAGGACAATACCGCCGATTATGACGGTGTGATCATCCGCGGGAAGGGAGAAGCGAGAACCAAGGATCATCCGATCTTCGACTGTGACTGGAAGATCGAGGTTCTCAACAACTATTTCCACTCTCTGACCGACGACAGCATCCGGATTGAATCTGAGGGTGCGGCAGGATATTTCATGGATATTATCGGTGGTCTGATCAACCTGAAATACGGTACCTTCGGTAAGGGAAAATACGATACCGAGGGATACTATATCAGTTTCGGCGGAACATTCACGTTCTCGGGCTACCAGAGTGATACGGACGGAAACTATATTACGACTCCTCCGCCAACGGTCACAGAAAATGGATATGACCCCACGCAGCACTCCACACCGGAAGTCCTCAAGTTAAATAAGAAGACCCTGTACGCGAGTGCAGCGATTGAAGATGTAATCTTTACCAAAGACGGTTTTCATGGAGTAAGCACGACGGTGGAACTTGGCGTTGCGGCAGCGAATCTGCTGCAGGCGACCCGTAAGGAAGGATTCTCCCTTATGCTGCACATTGATACCATCAACCGGGAATTGGCCGGTGATCTCGTCATAACGGTCAAGGGGTACCAGATCAATGTCGGTATTGAGTTCGTACATGCCGAGACGAAGAATGGAACCCACTACGGCTTGATCAGCTCGATCTACGGGACGGTCATTATTCCGCCGACATCTCCTGTACCGATCGTTCCGCCATATGTAGGCCTGACTCAGGCAGGCTTCGGTCTCTATGATTTCGCAGATATTCAGGATGTTGTCAATATGGAAACCCCTGAGGAAGCGGTTGCGGCGGTCAGCAGTCTGACGACGCAGATTTCCGTCAACGCGGGATTCCTGATCGTTCAGATACTGCAGGGAATCGGTATGATTGATATGACAGCGCACAGCGTTTCGTTTACGATTGTTGCCAACACACCGTATCTGCCCGGCTTAAACGTAACGGTTTCCTATAAACTCAATACACGTTATCCGATCCGCGGTGAACACGGCGAAGTCATTTCTCCGGTCAAAGTCACATTGTCTTATGCGAACCAGCTCAATGTATTCAGCATCATTATCGCAGGCACGGCCGTAAACATGAGTATAACCGGGGAACAGGACGAGGATGTCTCCTTCATGTTCCCGGAACTCAGCGCGGCACTCCAGCTCTACGGCGGCATATATGTTCCGGCACTGGTACCTGTCGTCGGCGGTCTGGAGCTGCTCGGTGCTGCAGGTGTACTCAGCACGGTCGGAGTATCGCTGGTGGCCAATGTCATCGGCGTTGAACTCGGCGTGTCCTACGGCTGGGGAGACGAAGAACCCGTTTATACATACGCTGCGGGTACAGGTGAAGACGAACAGGTCGGCTTCAGCAATATGCGTGTGCTGACCGTGGAAGCGGTTGAAGGAGAAGAATCTGCATCAGTGTATTCTCTCAGACGGGCAGCGTCAGGATCAAGTTATACGGAATCGATCACCTCCGTGGAAGGACTCAATACCCTCATCGCGGTTCATTACACCGGGGAAAGACCTTCCGCCGATGACCTGCGCTTTACGATCGACGGCGAAGAATTTATCCTTGAAGCGGCAAGCAAAGCGGACTATTACCGCAGCGGCAACTGTATCATTCTCGATGACAAAATCATCATTGCCGTCAGGAATCCTCCGGTCGGCAAAAAAGAGTATACAATTTCCACGACCAGCAGCGCTCTGACCTTCGACAGAATGGAAGCGATCGGTCTCTCAAGCAGTGCATCTGCTGAATCGGTGACTGTGAACGATGACACCATTACCGTCAGGGCGGACAGCAGTCTGAAGGGAAGCACCGTACAGCTCTATTATGCGGCGCATCCCGAAATGTACGAAGATATCCGTACAGAACCGTATACCTATACCGATGAAAACGGCGAAGAACAGACCGGTATGCGTGTATACACCGTGATCGACGGGGAAGAAACAGAGCTTGATGAATCGGGCATCGCAAAGATCAGCGAACATCAGGTTTATACGGCAGTGGTTGAGGAAGACAGCGATACGATCACGATTAACAAAGCCGATCTGACGGTGGACGAAAACATCGCGTCGGGTGAGTATTATGTGATGGCAGCCGTCATTTCCGAAAACAAGAAGGTGACTCACACGTCAGACAGGAACCGCAAGATCAGCCATGTGAACGATGCTGAACCGAAGGTGCAGATCGCCGGTGCAAAACTTCGCGATATCGGTGACGAAACCCTTGAACTTGTGATTACGGACGGTGCAGATCCGGACTACAACGGCTATTACGTCAGCATTTACAACGAAACCTCCGGTGAATACATCGTGGAGAGTGAAGGATATGCGGTCGGTGATACCATGACCTTCCACGGTGAAGCGGGCAGCAGCTATCGTGCGGAAATCGAAACCGCTCGTGCGATCGATGAAACAAGCATGGCAATCTCGCTTGTGGTCTATACAACGGAATCCGTCACGCTGCATGAGCCTGAACCGGTGGATATCACCTTCGGCATGACGAATACTGTGACATCCGGTACCTACCGGAAATCGGACGGCGAAATCATCACGGTGGATTACATCGATGGCAAAACCGCTTCGTTTACAGCGGTGACCGGAGAAGCTGTCCGCGGTGCATTTATTGTTGACGGTATGGAAACCGCCATGAACGCGGCGGATGATCTGACATCGAACTTCTTCTATTCCGGGGAATTCGACGAAGGGGTTCATACCGTAGGTTTCCGTGCAGTCAATGCGCGGGGGGACAGTACCACATCGGATTATGTAACCTTTGCGGTCAACAGCAGCGAACCGTCCGTTCAGGTGGAATCGGCAGTTCTGCCCGTTGAAAACGGGAAAGTTACCCTGAAGGGCATTGTGTACAATACCGAAACCATTACGTTCATGGGTAAGGACTATACTCCTGCAGCAGACGGTACGTTCGAGATCACGGAGGACGTAATTCTCGATCGTTTTGCACAGCGGTATATAGTCACGGCATCCGGAAGATCCGGTCTGACATCCACTGCGAGTGTACTTGCGGTTGACATGAACTTCCGGCCGATCTCTTCCGTAGATATCCTTGTGAACGGCAGGTCTGTGGACAAGATCGAAGCACAGATCGGTGACGCCTTCACGCTCGCCACAGTCGGATGTGCGGACGGCATCACCCGCGATGTCAGTGACACGGCCGTGCTCTCGGTAGTGGAGGGCAGCAACGTCGCGGTGCTTGACGGCAATACGGTGAAAGTTACTGCAGACGGTACGGCGTTTGTCAAGCTGACCTATGATATGGGGACCTATATCAACGACAGCCGCACGGAAGATTATTACTTCGAGGATATCCTTGAAATCACGGTGGCAGGGAAATCGTCTGACGTGACCGCATCTATCCCGAACGGGGCAGTGGTTCTTCCCGGAACTCTTCTGACTCTGAGCGGTGCCGGTACGATCTACTATACCACGGACGGTTCGGAACCGACGATGCATTCGACGCTTTACACAGGTCCGATTGTTCTGGATAAGAGTGTTACCATCAAGGCGGTCTGCTATGAAAACGGTAAGACCGCGGGCGACGTGATGACCTTCACATTTATTGTGGAGCGTGCGGAGGATAACGATGAGGATGATAAGGAAACCTATTATCCGGGTCTCGGCGGTGGTACCCGTCCCGGTGCATCCGGTTCTTCCTCCGGAACTTCTGCCGGTTCTTCCGTCAGCGACCGGGTGATTATGGCATCGATCCCGTCAGGAAAGGTGGACGCAGGCTGTACCGTTGAACTCAAGACGGATGGCAAAGGCACGATTTACTACACTACCGACGGCACAACGCCGAACAGGAATTCCGCGAAGTACGACGGTCCGATCATCATCACCGGGGACACTGTCATCAAAGCAGTCGTATGGAACGGCGGCGGCTACTACAGCGAGGTTTATACCTTCCGGTATACGGTCAGCGCTTATTCCGTCAGACTGAACGGCGATCTTGAGAAATCCGGACTGATGAACGGCTATCCCGACGGAACTTTCCGTCCGGACGCAAAGATCACCAGAGCAGAAACGGCAGCACTGCTGCGCCGCGCGGCGGAGATCAACGGATATTCTATCCGTGATGATGTCTTCAGCGATGTGGATATGTGGGCGGAAGACGCGATCAACGAGCTGGCGGCAGCGGGAGTGGTAACAGGCTATCCCGACGGAACTTTCCGTCCGGACAATACTGTGACCCGTGCGGAATTCGTGACCATGCTCATGCGTCTGATCGGTCAGGAAGGCGGAGAAGCTCCGTTTGACGATGTACGCGGACACTGGGCGGAAAAGTATATCGCGAAGGCTGCGGAATACGGATATGTCGGCGGTTATCCCGACGGAACCTTCCGACCGGATGCGAATATTACCAGAGCGGAAGCGTTCAAGATCATGGTATCTGTATTCGGGTTTGAAACAGACGGTACAACATCGCAGTTTGCCGATGTGAAGAAAACGCATTGGCTCTTCCCCTACATCGCAGATTGATATTTTTGAACAAACAAAACAACAGGAGGTTTTTCGATGATTTCAACAAAAATTGCAGTAATGCTTCTTGCAGGATCGATGATCGCGTTTTCCGCGGATAACGTGGAAAATATGAAAAACGCTGCAGAGCTTGGATTGACTCCCGAAGTCAAGGAAGCAAGTACATATACCGCAGAGGCGAACTCTGCGGTATATGATCAGCTGGATTTCAGCAATACGCAGGAAGCGGAATTTGCCGTAAAGGGGTTGATCGATGCACCCGGGATTCTCGAACTGAAGGATGCAGATGGGAATGTGATCTGGAGTCAGGCGGCGTATGCTTTCCTCGAAGACTATGAGGAAGCTCCTGCTACGGTGAATCCCAGTCTTTGGGAAAATACAAAAAACAACCATGCGTACGGTCTGTTTGAAGTAACCGAAGGAATCTATCAGGTACGCGGTTATGATATGGCGAACCTGACGCTGATCGAAGGGGACACCGGCTGGATCGTTTTTGACCCGCTGATGAGTGTGGAATGCACGCAGGCGGCTATGCAGCTTGTTGAGAAGAATCTCGGCGAGCGTCCGGTCAGGGCGGTCATCATTTCTCATCCGCATATTGACCATTTCGGCGGGATCAAGGGTGTGATGAGCGCAGATCAGGCGGCGGACAGAAATCTTTCCCTGAAAGATCAGCTTGTAAGCGGCCGTATCCCGATCATTGTTC
>JBGVOJ010000023.1:0-2048 GCA_045126415.1 Eubacteriales bacterium
CGGACAGCACCGCCGCGACCTTCTGAAACAATCCGCACTTGAGTTTTTCGGTAAATGATGGGGGATTCTTGGAGAAAAACTTTTTAAAAAAGTTTTTCTCCAAACCTCTTTTCAAAAACTTTTAATCTGAAAAAGGGAAACTCATGAAACAATATAATCTGCAAATTTATACTTCCGAAGTAGCCGGACGGTTTATGCTGGAGTGCGAGACGGATTTCCGGACCCGTCTGGACGGCGTGGTAAACGCCGTTCTGGCGGACGATGATCATCTCCGTACCATCGCGCTTTCCGGGCCGACCTGCTCCGGCAAAACGACGACCGCGAATCGCCTGATCGAACAGATCGGCGTGTCCGGGCATCACGCGGTGGTGATTTCCATCGACGATTTCTTCCTCGACCGGAATGACCGCAACCGCGTCGACCTCGAACCTCCGGATTATGACTCCGTGGAGGCGATCGACCTCGACTACCTCGACATTTTTCTGACCCGTCTCCGGAACCGGCAGAGTGTTCTGGTACCGAAATACGATTTTACTGCCACCCGCCGCGTCGGATATCACGAATATCTTCCCGATCCGCTGGATATATATGTTATTGAAGGAATTCAGGCGGTCTATCCCGAAGTTACCGCGCGGCTGGGCGATTATCGCAGCATTTTCATCTCCGTGACCGACGACGTGTCGGTGAACGGAGTCACGTTTGACCGGAACGAAGTCCGTCTCCTCCGCCGCATCGTCCGCGACTACAATTTCCGCGGCGCAACGCCGGAGTTCAGCTTCCACCTCTGGGACGGCGTTCGCCGGAACGAGGAGAAAAATATCTTCCCGAACGCGGGAAACTGCGATTTTTATCTGAATTCGTTCCTGCCGTATGAACTGTTCGTCCTCCGGAAGCACGCGCTGCCGCTGCTTGCCGATGTTCCCGAAACCAGCGGACACCGTCCCTCTGCGGACGAACTGGCGAAAAAGCTGTCCGCGCTTCCCGAACTGCCCTTTGACGACCGCAGGATTCCGCAAAATTCGGTCTTCCGTGAATTTATCGGATAACCACTGACGGAGGTCGGCGTGACTGAAACCAGCCGGAAACGGAACGGAGTCTATCAAAAGCAAAAGAACGGAATCACAAAATCACGGAACAGAAACCGCTCGTTTTTCTCGGGCGTGATGATCCTCACCGTGTCGAACCTGCTCGTGAAAGTCACGGGACTGCTGTTCAAGATCCCGATGAACTACATTGTCGGTGATACGGGTATGGGGTATTTCAACTCCGCCTACTCGATCTACACGTTCTTTTACATGCTCTCGACGTCCGGTCTGCCCGTCGCGCTGGCGGTCATGGTATCGGAAAAACGCGCGGCAGGGAACATCACCGCCGCAAAAACCATCTACCGTACCGCTCTGGCTCTGTTTGCCGCGGGCGGACTTGGTGTGTTCCTGCTGATGTTTTTCGCATCCGGAGAACTCGCCGGACTGATCCGCTCCGACAAATCCGCCCTGTCCGTCGCCGTTGCCGCACCGACGATGCTGTTCATCTGTGTTTCGAGTGCCTTGCGCGGCTACTTTCAGGGGTGCGGCAATATGCTGCCGACTGCGGTATCCCAGCTCATCGAAGCTGTCGGCAAACTGGTGATCGGTATCGCTGCCGCCGCGTACGCCATTCGGATGGGGTACGGCATCCACGTGATCGCCGCGTACGCCGTATCCGGTCTGACGCTCGGTTCGCTCGCCGGAATGGTGTACCTGCTGATCGCTAAATTCCTTCGCGGCGACCGCGATCTTCTGCCGGATGACCTCGAAATCCGCAGCGAAACGATCCCGTACCGCGATATTCTCCGGCGTTTTCTGAAAATTTCTCTCCCGATCACGGTCAGTGCATCCGTCATGAGCCTGACGAATATGATCGACACCGCGCTTATCCAGCGGGTTCTGCAGCACGCGGGTATGGCGGAGGAGGAAGCCGCAACCCTGTTCGGCAACTACACCTCGCTTGCCGTCCCGATGTTCAACCTGCCGCCGGTGTTCGTGTACCCGATCGCGTATTCTATTGTA
>JBGVOJ010000024.1:0-1608 GCA_045126415.1 Eubacteriales bacterium
CGCCCCCCCACGCCCCTTTCAAAAAGCTTTCTGCCGGGAAAGGGGATTTTTTGTTTGTGCGGATTTATTCTTGACTATATTTTTGCAGGATTTCGAGGTATTCCGGGTATTTCAGAAGGTCGGCGTTTCTGCCGTGCTTAGCGTTGAGATAGAGGCTGACCGTCCATTTAAGAAGGGTATCGCTGCCGCGTAATGGGTGCAGCGTTTCGGTGAGGACGGGATTTTCTTCGGCAAGTTCAGTGAGCAGTTTCGTTGCATCAAGATATTTGTCAGTCATGCGGATGACATCGGAATCCGTACCGCCGCGGTATCTCAGATCATTCTGGAGTCTGCCGAACAGGGAATGGGCAATGACCGCGAAGAACGGTTCTCCTGTTTCCTTGGCAAGTGATAAGATGATGTCGCCGTACCGCTCAGCTTCTGCAACACGATTTTCCATAGGAAACTGCGGGTCAAAAAAGATGGATTTGACAAGCTTGTCGGCGGCGAAACCGACGAGTTCATACATATTTTTCTTCACCCAGTACAGGAATTCCGGCGTGTCCTTGGCGAAAAGCTGCTCGCTCTTCTGACCGACGGTCTCGTACCAGTTGTAGAAGTGCGTACGGTAAATTTCGAGTGCTTCCTCCGTTTTTCCTTCTGACCAGAGCAGTTTTGCGCGCATATTCCATGCGTCAAGACAGATTTTGTGATCCCTGCAGCCGTCCTCGATTTTCGCGCAGATTGCGAGGAACTCGTCCTTATGCTCCAGCAGGACGGCGGGATCGTTGTCGGCGTAATCTCCGCCGAGGTTCCACATATAACAGTGCATGATGCGGAAATCGTTCGGGTAGTCGGCGTACGCTTTGAAGATCAGCTCCCGTGCTGCCGCGAAGTCGGAGCGATACAGCGTGCGGTAGCGTTCGAGCAGGTCTTCGATGCTCTGTTCGATTTTATGGACGCTGTAGCCCATCAGCTCGTCGATGGAGACTTCGAAATAGTAGGCGAGGGGCTGGAGCAGGGTGATGTCGGGGAAGGTTTCGCCGCGTTCCCATTTGCTGACGGCGGCGCAGGTCACGTTCATGGCTTCGGCGAGCTGTTCCTGGGTGATATTTGCATTCATACGCAAGCGTTTGATATTGCTTCCGATGGACATTTCCATAGAAAATCCTCCGTAATGAAGAAAGTAAGCGGACGTCTGCTTCTGTCTTTATTATAGCAGAAATCCGGCGGATGTACAGGCATCATCAGGAAAGTACAGTTGAACCGGAGGTTGAATTTCTGTAGCGGAAGTATATTCACAAAAAATCCTTGCGCTGTGCGGAAAAATGCGTTATAATGAAGAAAAATTTATAACAAAGGAGTACAAACGATGAGCGAACGAAGTGACATTCTGCTGCGGAAATTCCGTGAGCAGGAGGACGTGATCGAAGAACGTCTGCATCACACCATCGAGAACGACCGCAAGACGAAGGCGGTATTCCAGATCGTCGACGGGGCGGGGAAGCCGGTTTCCGGAGCGAAGGTACGCGTGAATCTGCGCGACCACGATTTCAAGTACGGTGCGAACATCTTCATGCTGGACGAATTTGAGTGTGAAGAGAAAAATCAGATTTACCGCGACACGTT
>JBGVOJ010000025.1:0-2669 GCA_045126415.1 Eubacteriales bacterium
CGTCCTTTCTTCAATTATTGTGGTATAAACATGATATCCACAGAATCCCCAATGTTTTCAACAACTTTTTCAACAATGCACAGTAACACACATTTTGATCTATCATCAGAAAAGTTATGGCTTATGGTGCTGTTGACAAACTGCCAACACAGACACCGAAAAAGCATATCCAGAAGCGAATAAGGCAGATATGCAAGAAACAGCAGCGGCTGTATCAGCAGCCTTACCATCCGTTTCAGGTTAAATGCGGTCGCCGAAAGAAGGCAATGCACCGTTGCTTTGCCTAAACCTCTCATGCGTATCCGCTTCAGATTGTGATTGGCTTTCTGATGTGAGAAATTCCCCTCGCACCAGATCTTCCGCAGCCGTAAAGCTTCTTTGTATGCCTCTGTTCCGTCGCTTTCGTGCTGTTTTTCAGATGCCTCTCTCAGCGATGGAAGATGCACCATCCGATGCTTGCTCTTGTTACTTATGCAGTTCTTCTTTAAGGGACAGTTCTGACAAATCTCCGTTTTGCCTCGGTAGTGTCTCACTCCGTCTTTGGGAGAGTAGTAACTGAAATGCAGGTGTTCTCCCTGCGGACATATCACGGTATCGCTCTCTTCATTGTATGAAAAATCATCAACGGAAAACAATCCGTTTTTCCCACTGTTTGACCTTCTCTTCGCAATATAGGTCTTTATCCCTCTTGCCAGCATATCTGCGTGGATTTCTGCACAGTCATAGCCGCGGTCTGCACTGACTGCTTCTGTTTCAAATTGGAATTTATCGATCTGGTGCTGTATTCTCTCGGAATGCACAGAACAGTCGCTGGCATTTCCGGGCGTCACAAAAACATCCGTGATGAGTCCGTGCTCACTGTCACAGGTCTGGTGATCCAGATAATGAAAGCCGGTTGGTTTGCCGGGACGATTCATGCAGCCGCTTTCCGGATCGGTCGTGCTTCTTTTGATTTCTCTGGTTTCGGGTGTCATTCGCTCTGCATAATCTTCGCTGAGCAAACCGTCCTGTACCGCTTTCTCATTCAGACGCTTGATATAGTCAGTCGGTTCTTCTGTGACAGTCACAGTTTCATAAAGATCGTTTCGGGCGTTGGCACGAACATGGGTGGAATCTGTAAGCAGAAGCTTTCCGGTGATCAATCCATGGCTGATGCAAAGACGTACCACTTCTGTGAAGATGTCCTCAAACAGGGTTGTTTCATTGAATTTCCGGCGGCGCAGCTGAGAAAATGTTGAGTGATCCGGTACCGGTTCATCAAGATCAATGCGCAGAAACCAGCGGAAAGCTATATTGACCTGTACTTCCTGTTCAAGACGACGCTCGGAATCTATTCCGTACAGATAGCCGAGCAGCATCATTTTTACAATCACGACAGGATCAACGGATCGGCGTCCGGTGTGCGAGTACAGTGATTCCACCTTGTCGTACACAAAGCTGAAATCCACCAGCCGATCCAAATCCCGTAGAAAATGCCTTTCCGGCATTAACGATTCCATTGTTACACAAAGGAGTTTCTGCTGTGCTCCTTTTTCTCGATCCATCATATCAAGCACCTCGGTATGTTTTCTTTTATTTTACCATATCTTTGTGTTCTTGGTATGAATGTTTCTTTACTTTGTCAACAGCACCGAAAAAAGGAACTTTTATCGAAGTCCTGGGGGGGTCGACCTCTGAGGAGGTCGATGAGGGGCGCTGCCCCTTCAAACCCTGCAAGCCTTTGAAAAGGCTTGAGCGAAACTTTTCTACTTGCGACACGCCCTTTTATTGTTTCATGAAGAAATCCAATCAGAGAGCAAGGGTAATAATGCTGTTTGCGGGCATCGTAATCGCGATTCTTCCTTCTGCCGTGCAGATTTCCGCATCGGGGATTTTAATGAATTCGGGATCGGATTCGGTGTTGACCGCCTTCTTGTCATATGCCATCACGGTCTTCTGATATTCATACGTTTTTCCTGCGTAAACGGGCAGATCAATTTCGATCTCTTCTTCCTCATCCTTGCGGTTGAGCAGAACAACGGAAATCTTTCCGTCCTGAGTCATGACAACGGCGTTAAAGTATGCATCCACAATTTCGTCATTGAATTCGTAACGCTGTCCAAGCCATACCCGTTCGGTCAGGCTGTTGAACAGACCTGCACTCTGGTACCATACACTGCGGTTGTTCATGAACAAAAGTCCCTGATTCCAGCTGTTATCGTTGTGCTTGTCCACCTGAAGACAGTTTGCACTGCTCATGCAGGGGAGAATTTCGCTGTGCTTCATGGCTTCGATGATGGAGGTAGCATTTGCCATAGTGCGTTCCCAGTCGTGGCTGTTTGCGTTCAGTTCGTAAACAACAATCTTGGACTTGGTTCCGGGAGTTACAACGCCCAGCTGCTTGTGGAAGTTCCATGCACATTCCGGGAACGGCAGCGGAGTCGTACCGTGCTCGGACCACCAGTGAATATCAAACCACACCTTGCCGTTCTGACCGGCTTCCATCGCATAATCCATCATGCGCTTGTGGGGATTCAGGTTGGGCAGACCCTTTGCGGTGCATTCCGGAGGAATATTCCACGGGTCATCAAAGGGATGGCGGTTATAATCGAAATCGCCGACGACCATTGTAATCTGAGGAGCAACGGACCATACGCCGCGGCAGGCAGCGATAAACCGGTCAGCGAACG
>JBGVOJ010000026.1:0-8394 GCA_045126415.1 Eubacteriales bacterium
CAAAGGGCTGACCATCGGCGGCTACACCCTTGCCATCATCCGCGACTACAGTCCGATGAACCACGACTGCGCGACCAACGGCGATCACAGCAAGATTTCCCGCTGTCTCTGCACCAAATGGTCGGAAGGCTACTGGAACCGTATTATGTCCTTCCTTGAAAAAACCGGCTCCGACTTCATCGAAATCGACGGACCGTACCATTTCTACACCTGCACCGGCAACCAGCCCGGACAGACGGAGCATCTGCACAAAGGGTTGTCCGACTGCCGCTATATGCAGTGGCTCCGCTCCACGGTCGAAATCTACACGCGGATGCGGGATCTGGGTATCTACATCAACGCACCCGACTGGCTGTATCTCTCCGGCACCAACAAATGCGCCGTGGGTTACGAGGAAATCGGATTCAGCCAGCCCCGCAGAACCCAGCTCCTCCTGAACCGCATTTACAACTACATGGGCACGTATCACAAAATTCCGTCGATGGGCTGGGGTTTCCTGCCGGTCGAGGAATATCACGGCGGCGGAGATGCGGCAAAATTCGAACCGCTGACGGAAAATCTCGCCGAATACGACTGGGCTATGGCAGAAGCGGCCGCCTCCGGTGTATGGCCCTGTGTCCGCGGAAAACGGCTGTATGACAGCGAACAGTGCCGCAGCGTCGTCAAATACTGGACGGACATGATCCGCCGCCACAAGACCCTGCTCAACTCCAATACTGTTCACGTCTACCCGCCGAAAGCCACGGATAATCTGAGCGTCGCCGAAGACATCGACGTCATTCTTCAGGAAAACAACACCACCCGCGACAAGATGTTCCTGATGGTCTGCAACCAGACGGAGGAAACCCGCACAAAAACGCTCGTTCTGCCCGCATTCTACACAGGACTGACGAAGCTGGAACGCCCGCACACCGCACCGCAGTCCGGCAGTTTTGACAACGTGGTGATCCCGAGCTTCGGTTCGTGGCCGCCGGTATACCCGAAAAACATGGAAAATCTGCTCGAAGAAGCGGTTCCCGCGGAAGACAGCGGCGTTCACATGGCGCTGTACGAACACGATCTGCCCGAAAAACGGACGGAAGCCGTGATCGACGTCAACGGAAACCTGATTCTGACGGTAACGCTTCCGCCGTTCAGCTACACCTATTACGTCGGATACGCTGCGGACGACGCGCCCGAGAATCCCATTGCTCTGCCGGAAGGAAAGCCGTTCGGATACACACAGGAAAAGGCGCAGGCGCTGAAAGCCGAAGAAATCCGCAAAATCGACTTTGATGCAGTACGCAGCGCGGATTCCGTGTCCGGAATTCTCACAGCCCTCGGACTGCACGGAGATTTCGCCTCCTTCAACGGCAATCAGGTAATTCTCCGCACCGAAGCATACGAACGAATTCACAAAATCATCGGACAGAACCATCCCGACACGGCGTCCAGCCTGATGTTTGCGCTGGCGCATACCGGCATCCACACCACATCCGACCCCGCCGTTCCGGAGGATGAAGTATGGCTGCTCGACGGATGGAAGAAGTAATCTCAAACAAAATACATAAATCAACAAAGGAGAACCTGCCGACGAACAATCTGCCGGAACAGCGGCCGAACCTACAGCTCAGCAGAGCGAAATTGAAGATACCTACGCAGGTCTCGAATAATCTCTCCTCCGTCTTTTTTATGATTTCTTTCAGCCGAATTTCCGGATAGAGTACAATTGATTTGCAATAAGCCACAGAGACGGAAAATAACGCATGATGTTCCAGACACCGGCACCGGTAAGACCGTATTCCGCGACCAGACGCAGCATGGCTTCAGAACTGCGGGCATTTTCGAACCACACAATATGCTCCACGGCATCGGCGTAGGTCTGCGGACGGTCAAAATAATTGTAGAACGGTGCCTGCGCTGTTTCATCGTATTCGATGGCAGCCCCGCGTTCCAGCGCACGTTCCACGGCCGCGACATTTCCGAGAGACTGCGCACGGGTCTCACCGCGGACATACGGAAGCGGCCAGTCGTAGCCATAGTTCGGGATGCCGACAAACAATTTTTCCGGAGGAATTTCCGTCAGTGCGTAGTTTATAACACGGCGAACTTCATTGATTGGGGAAACCGGGAGCGGCACTCCATACATATACCCCCATTCATATGTCATCAGAAGGGCATAATCTGCCGCTTCCCCGAGTGCACGGTAATTGTGTCCCTGATACAGCAGCCCCTGCTGATCCGCACTGTATTTCGGGGCAAGCGCGACAAACACAGGATACTCTTCACCGATCGCCGCATTGATTTCTCCCACAAATGCAGCATATTCATCTGCGTTCTCCGCCGGAATGTACTCAAAATCCACGTCAATTCCGCCGTATCCTTTTTCACGGACGACGTTCACCACATTTTCCACCAGCGCTGTACGCCGCGCCGGATCACTCAGAAGCGCCGCCGCACGTTCGCTCGAAAAAGTTCCGCGCTCCGTGACGGAGGTCAGCACCAGCAGCGGTACCGCACGGTATTCGCGTGCCAGTGCAATCAGTTCCGCATCGTCTCCCGCCGGCGGAATCAGTTCCCCCTCCTCCGTAATGCCGTACGAAAAGACCGACAGGTATGTCAGATACGGCAGCGTCCGCCGCAGAACTTCCCGGTCAATGGAGGTATAGGCATAGCCGTTGAGTGAAATCTCGCCAAGCGGCGGCGTTTCGTAGGCAATGTTCAGCACCTGCCCGGGGTAGACGTTCGGCAGTCCGCCGAGTATGGGATTGTTCCGGTACAGATCCAGCAGCGTTGTCCCGTACATCGCCGCAATGCCGGACAGTGTTTCTCCGCCACGCACCGTATGCGGCACCGTCGGAAACAGGATCACCAGATCCTGCCCGACCACGAGCCTCCCGGGATTTTCGAGCAGATTGTCCGTAATGATCCGCGACGGCGGCACACCGTATTCCCTCGCAATCGAATAAATACTGTCCCCGCTTCGCACCGTATGAATCGTCATAAAAAAACCTCACTTTCCGCAGTATACACTTCAGTATATGAACGGAAAGTGAGGGTTGATCACGGTTTAAAGGTTATTTCAGGAAAATCTCAAGAACGGGAATATCCGCACCAAGAGGCTTTTTGACCGGAAGCGGGATATCGATGACCTGCTGTTCCGGATAGTAGGTGTAACGCATTTCGGATGCGTCGGAGAGGAGCTGGATGTATTCGACGTGTTCGCAGACCTCGCCGGTCAGCTTGATCTTGCCGAAGTTCCAGTTGTACATGTGCAGGTAGAGACGCTGCTTTTCCGGATTGTACGTGTAGCGGCAGTCACGCGGGCATTCGAATTCCAGCGGAGCCTGCGTACAGCCGTAGATCGAACGGGAATGACGCTTCATCCACTGACCCATACCGCGGAGACGCTCATACGCGCGTTCGTCGAATTCGCCGCGTCCGGTCGGACCGACGTTGAGAAGCAGGTTGCCGCCCATCGATACGCTGTCGATGAGCATTTTCAGAAGCTGGTCGACGCTCTTCCATGTGGATTCGTCGCGGTGATACCCCCACGAGCCGGAGAACGTATGACAGCCTTCCCAGACCACCGGCACGCCGTTTACCTTGACCCAGCCGTCGGGCATGTACTGCTCGGGCGTCTTGACATCCTGGTCGATCTGGAGACGGTCGTCGATGATGATGTTCGGCGCAATTTTGCGGATTTTTTCGAGGAGCTCTTCGCTTCTCCACGTTTCCTTGCCCTTGCCCGCAAACCGTGCGGAGGGACCGACGGAAAAGTCGAACCAGATGATATCGACTGGATCGTACTTTTTCAGAAGTTCCTCGGTCTGGTTGTGGAGATAATCCACATATTTTGTAATGTCACGTTCCGCATCCTTCGCAATGTAGTCTTCGTTGTCGCGCATCGGATGGCAGCTGTCAACGGTATAATCCGGATGGTGCCAGTCAAGGAGCGAATGATAGAACCCGGTGCGGAGTCCGCGGGAACGGAAGGCATCCACCATCGGGGTCAGAATGTCCTTGCCGTAGGGGGTATTTGTGGATTTGTAGTCGGTGTAGGCGGAATCCCACAGACAAAAGCCTTCGTGATGCTTCGTCGTGATGACGAAATATTTCATTCCGGCATCGGCTGCAGCGGCTGCCCAGAGTTCCGGATCGTACAGATCGGGATCAAAATGGCGGAAATACTTGTCGTACACTTCCGTAGGGATACGTTCGTGGCTCTTGACCCATTCATGCCGTGCGGGAAGCGCGTACAGTCCCCAGTGGATGAACATACCGAAACGGTCATGCTGGAACCATTTGGTGTCACCGGGGGTCGGTGCGGCTTTGATTACGGTTAAGTCTTCCAGTCTCATAAGATACCTCCATTTTATGTTATTTTTTGTTCGATCAGATTCTTTCTATATGCAGTATAATATAAAATTAACCAAAAATCAAGAGATTCTTCAAACATTTTTATAAATTTCAGTGTAAACTTTCTTATAAAAGGTTATACTATCCTTCGATATCACAGAATCTTACAGGAGAAATTATGAACACCAGAAATATCATCGAAACCGTTCACGCCCGTGAAATCCTCGACTCCCGCGGCAATCCGACCGTGGAAGCCACCGTCGTCCTCGAGGACGGTTCCGTCGGCACGGCGTCCGTTCCTTCCGGCGCGTCGACCGGCAAATACGAAGCCCACGAACTCCGTGACGGCGATCAGAAGCGTTACTGCGGCCGCGGTGTCCTGCAGGCCGTCGAAAACATCAACGGCAAAATCTGCAAAGAACTGAAAGGCATGCGCTGCGACGTCGCGCAGGTGGATACCTGCATGATCCGCATGGACGGCACAGAAAACAAGAAATGCCTCGGCGCCAACGCCATGCTGGCTGTTTCCCTCGCGTCAGCACGTGCCGGTGCATCGCACTGTAAGATGCCGCTCTACCGCTATATCGGCGGAATTTCCGCAAAAAAACTGCCGCATCCGCTGATGAACATCCTCAACGGAGGTGCGCATGCCTCCAACAATCTCGACATTCAGGAATTCATGATCCTTCCGGCAGAGTTCGGCACCTATTCCGAAGCTCTGCGTGCGGGAGTAGAGATCTACCACAAACTCGGTTCTCTGCTGAAAACAGAAGGTCATATGACCCTGGTTGGGGACGAAGGCGGCTTTGCCCCGAACCTGCGTTCCGCGGACGAAGCCCTCGACTATATCGTCCGTGCCATCGAGGAAGCCGGCTACACGACCGATCAGGTAAAAATCGCCATTGACGCAGCAACGAGTGAATGGGCGGAAGGCAGTTCCTACCTCCTTCCGAAGAGCGGCACGGTGTACTCCTCCGCCGAACTGGTGAAGGAATGGGAACGGCTGTGCGGCCGCTACCCGATCGTCTCCATCGAAGACGGTCTCGGCGAGGACGATGACGACGGCTGGAAGCACATGACGGACGAGCTTGGCGGACAGATCATGCTTGTCGGAGACGACTATTTTGTTACCAACCCGAAACGTCTCGCGGCAGGGGTAGAACACGGCTGTGGGAACGCGATTCTCGTGAAACCGAACCAGATCGGCACGCTGACCGAGACCATCGCGGTCGTCTGTCTCGCCAAGGCAAACGGCTACCGTACGATCCTCTCCCACCGTTCCGGCGAAACGTCCGATACGGCGGTCGCCGATCTTGCGGTATCGCTGAACACCGGCTTCATCAAAACGGGCGCACCGGCACGTGCCGAACGCACCGCAAAGTACAACCGTCTCTTGAAAATCGAAAGTGAACTCGGCGGCGACGCGGTGTTTGAGATGGGGATTTTCAACAAAAACGGCGTTTCCGGCAAAGTTCCGGCAAAAATCTGAGGTTTTCTCGCCGGAAATTTTAAATAAACCGTTAATAAATGAGCGGAACCCTTGCAATGAGGAAGCGTTTGTGATATAATAACGTGGTGTAAACAAGCAAGAATAACTCGTGAATCAAGGCCATACCAGCCGGGGGAGCAGCGGGTCCCTGCACTCGAAGTCCGCTACAGCGAGGGTGGATTCCCGATCCGAGGCTTGAGCTTGCGTAGTCTGTATTGTACGGACCGTGTTGACGAATGGGTCCTGCGCGATGGGCAGCTGTGAACCATGTCAGGTGGGGAACCAAGCAGCATTAAGCAGTGTTGGTCCATGTGCCGCAGGGCAGCCTGTTCTGAGCGGAAACTACAATGTCGTACGTGATCCTCAAGTCGACGTTCGGGTGTATGGTCTTGATTTGCGAGTTATTCTTTTAAATGTGAGTTTAACGGGGAGATGCTTTTTGAAAAAAGCACCTCCCCGAGAACCATCCCTTCTCAAAGGAGTGTGCAAATTGCATCAGGCGTTGTATCGGAAGTATCGGCCGCGCAGTTTTGACGATGTGTGCGGCGAAGAACATATCACCTCGGTTCTGCGGTATGAGGCGAAAATGGAGAAGTTTTCCCATGCCTATCTTTTCTGCGGCCCGCGCGGTACCGGCAAGACGACCTGTGCGAAGATTCTTGCAAAGGCACTGAACTGCGAGTCTCCCGAAAACGGAAATCCGTGCGGAAAATGCTTTGCATGTACCTCCATTGACAACGGGACGGCGACGGACGTTCTGGAAATGGATGCGGCGTCAAACAACGGTGTGGAGTACATCCGTGACATCCGTGACGAGGTCAACTACACTCCTGCGGCGCTGAACAAGCGTGTTTACATCATCGACGAAGTACATATGCTCTCGGTCAGTGCGTTCAACGCACTGCTGAAGACTCTCGAGGAACCTCCGGAACACGTGGTGTTCATCCTCGCGACGACGGAACTCCACAAGCTGCCCGCGACAATCATTTCGCGCTGCCAGCGGTTTGATTTCCGCCGCATCAAGACGGACGTGATCGCGTCCCGGCTGATGCAGATTGCGGAATGGGAGGAAATCGCGCTCACCCCCGACGCGGCGAAAGTCATCGCCAAGCAGTCGCAGGGCGGGATGCGCGACGCGATCAGCCTGTTTGAACTGTGCGCGTCCGGCGGACATGACGTCACGGCAGAACGTGCGGTGGACATTCTCGGTCTGACCGGAACGGAACTCCTGTACAAAACGGCGGTTGCCGTGGCACGTTCGGATGCCCGTGCGATTTTCAATATCGTACAGATGATCAGCGCATCGTCGAAAGACATCGCGGTGTACTGGTCGGAGCTGACGGAGTTCTGGCGGGACATGCTGGTATGCAAATTCCTCGGCGATGAAGAAAAAGTCTCCTACCTCGATCTGACGGAACCGGAACTGCGCGTTCTGAACGACGCGGCTCGACGGTTCACAAAAGAAACACTGTCCTATCACTTTGAACTTCTGGACGACGCCCTGCGGGAAATGACGAGACTTCCGCAGACCAAGCGGATCACGGCGGAACTGACGCTGATGAAAATGAGCGACGCTTCGCTGAATTCCACGACCGATGCCCTGCTCGCGCGGATCGCGGCACTGGAGGAAAAAATCAGCCTGATCGAATCTTCTCCGGCAGCAATGCGTCCGGTATCTGCTCCCGCAATAACGGAAGCGATCTCCGAACCGTACGCCCCGGCAGAAACCGTCATGGAAAATACGGCGGCAGACCTCCCGGAAGCACCTTCGGAGCCGACTCCTGCAAACAGAGATGAGCTGATCCCCGTCACCGATCTCGGCGATGTGATTGAACGGGTCGGGATGCAGAATCCGATGTGTTCGGGATTCCTTGCGGAATGTGACTGTTTCACGACTTCCGACCGGATGAAAGTCATCATCCGTACCGGCGGTGATTTCGCAAAAACGGTTCTGACACGTGATTCCTCCATGCAGTCTCTCCGTTCTGCCCTGCACGCATGTGGCATTTCGGGCGTAGGCGCGGAAGTGATCGTGGAAGTCGGCGCCGTACAGAAAAAGCGTCCTCCGATGGACGAACTCACGGACATTTAAGAAATCAGTCAATCCAATAAATTTATATATATAACAAAGGCGGTATAAACCAGATGAAAGCAAGATTACCCAAGGGTGTCGGCGCCGGCCAGCCCAATATGCAGAGCATGATCAAGCAGGCGCAGAAGATGCAGGAAGACATGACCAATCTCCAGGAAGACCTCGACGCACGCGAATACGAAGTGAACGCAGGCGGCGGCGTTGTTACCGTAAAGATCAACGGCAAGATGGAAATCCTCTCCATCGACATCAAGCCGGAAGTTGTTGATCCCGACGACATCGAAACCATGTCCGACATCCTCGTAGCAGCAGTCAACGAAGCAATCAAGAAAGTAAGCGAAATCAACAGCACCGAAATGGGCAAGATCACCGGTGGTCTCAATGTCCCCGGCCTCAGCGGTCTGCTTTAATTTGATATAAATGAAGTTTCTCGGGGAAAAACTTTTTGAAAAAAGTTTTTCCCCGAACCCCTTTT
>JBGVOJ010000027.1:0-12123 GCA_045126415.1 Eubacteriales bacterium
TTTTCCCGGGGAGGAACTTTTTGAAAAAAGTTCCTCCCCGGACCCTACCTCAAAAACTTTCAAACAATAGGACAGACAAGGTATAGTGCAGATTTGGAATACAAAAACGGCTGTACAGCTTACAAAATTTTGTATTCCAACGCTCTGCACTCACTAAGTTAATCCATATAGTATAAAGTTTTTTGAAAGGGGTTCGGGGAAAACTTTTTTTCAAAAAAGTTTTCCCCGACAACTCCCCACTATAAAAAAGGAGCGTGACAAGATGGCTGAGACGAAGCCGAAACAGCAGGTAAAGAAGAAGATTCCGGAACGGCGGTGTGTCGGGTGTCAGGGTACGTTCCCGAAGAAGGAGCTTCTGCGTGTCGTACGGTCGCCGGAAGGGGAGATTTCGATCGACTTTACCGGAAAGAAGTCCGGACGCGGCGCGTACATCTGCCAGAACGAAGCCTGCTTCAAAAAGGCAAGAAAATCCGGAATTCTGCACCGCACTCTGGAATGCGAAATTTCCGAAGAGATCTATGCGGAGCTTGAAAAGGAAATCAAGATTTCCGAAGAACAGAACGCTTGATTGGAGAACGAATTGACGGATCGAAAACTTGAAAATTACATTGGTCTGTGCCGCGCGGCCGGAGGCGTCACCACCGGATTCGACCTCGTGCTGGGCGAAGTACGGCGAAAGAAAGCCGTGTTCGTCCTCATCGCCGACGACGCGTCGGAACGGACCAGAAAACAGATCACCGACAAATGCGAATACTACAAAGTACCGCATTTTCCCGCCGGCATGACGTCGGATGAACTCGCGGGAGTCCTCGGAAAGAGAGCTTCCTGCGCAGCAGCCGCCTTCACCGGACGGGGACCGTGCCGTCCGCTTCTCTCCCTGTTTGAGGAACGTGCGCGCGAAACCATGAACGAAAACCAGAACCAGAAGAAAAACGAGAATGCCGCGATGACAGAAAGGATGATAGTGGATGGCAGCAAAACAAACATCGACGTTTAAGGTAAATCAGCTTGCAAAAGACCTCGGTGTCAAGGCCAAGGATCTCTGCGGGGAACTGAGTGAACTCGGAATCGCCGTCAAAAGCAATTCCGCCAGCCTCGCTCCCGAGGAGGTCAACCTCCTGTTCGAGCAGCTCACGGCAAAGGCACAGATCAAGGATATCGACGGCTACATCAGCGGAAAAACTTCCATCACCATGCCGGAATCCCCCGTGGAACGTGAAAAACGCGAAGCCGAGGTAAAAGCCGCCGAAGAGGCCGCACGTGCAAAAGCTGAGGCCGAAGCCCGTGCAAAAGCGGAAGCCGAAGAAGCCGCCCGCCGTGCCGAAGAAGCGCGTAAGGCCGAGGAAGCACGCCGCGCGGAAGAAGCGCGTAAGGCCGAGGAAGCACGCCTCGCAGAAGAAGCGAGAAAAGCCGAAGAAGCGCGCAAGGCGGAAGAGGCTCGCCGTGCCGAAGAAGCTCGTAAAGCAGAAGAGGCTCGTCTCGCAGAAGAAGCGAGAAAAGCCGAAGAGGCTCGCAAGGCCGCAGAAGCCGAGGAAGCCGCGAGAAAAGCAAAAGAAGCAGAAGAAGCACGCCGTGCCGAAGAAGCCGGAAAGGCTGCGGAAGCAGAGGCGGAAAACAATACAAATCAGCAGGAAAGAATGCAGGGTCAGCGTATGCAGGATGGACAGCAGCAGGGTAAGCCGCAGAACAACGGCGGCGCAAATAACAATTCCGGCGTAAACAACGCCGGCCAGAATCGTCAGCAGAATCAGAACCGTGACGGAAACCGTCCGAACAACGGCGATCGTCCGGAACGCCGCGATTTCAACCGTGACGGCAACCGCCCGAATAATGGCGATCGTACCGATCGCAATAACGGGGAACGCCGCGACTTCAACCGCGACGGCAATCGCCCGAATAATGGTGATCGTCCGGAACGCCGCGACTTTAACCGCGACGGCAACCGCCCGAACAATGGCGATCGCCCGGAACGCCGCGATTTCAACCGTGACGGAAACCGTCCGAATAATGGTGATCGCCCGGAACGCCGTGATTTCAACCGCGACGGTCAGAGACCGCAGCAGAGCGCACCGGCTCCGCAGCAGCCGAGACCGGCAGCACAGCCGCAGGAACAGGGTGCAGCCAAAAAGCGCACCGGTACCACCCGCGTTGTCGACACCCGCGGTACCTCCGTCGACCTTTCCAAGTACGACGAACGCCTTGACAACTTCGCTTCCGACATCGACGACAGCCAGTCCAACAAGCAGAAGCTGAAGAAGCAGAACCAGAAGGGCGAAAACCGCGGTACCGGCAAGAAGTCCGACAAGGAACGTCAGGCGATGGAAAAGCTCCACCGCGCAAACCTCGAAAAGGCAAAGAAGGCCCCCCTCAAGATCACCCTTCCCGACGAAATCACCGTCAGCGAACTCGCACAGAGACTGAAGGTCAAGGAAGCGGAATGCGTCAAGCGCCTCATGATGATGGGCATGATGGTCACCGTCAACCAGGTCATCGACTTTGATACCGCATACCTCGTAGCCGACGAACTCGGCGCACAGGTCACCCGCGAAATCAAGGTTACCATCGAAGAAAAGCTCTTCACCGAAGCGGAATCCACCGACGAAGAACTCGTCACCCGTGCTCCCGTCGTCTGCGTCATGGGTCACGTTGACCATGGTAAGACCTCCATCCTCGACGCCATCCGTCACGCACACGTAACGGCAGGCGAAGCGGGCGGTATCACGCAGCACATCGGTGCGTACCGCGTCAACCTCGGCGATCAGGGCATCACCTTCCTCGACACCCCCGGTCACGAAGCATTCACCGCAATGCGTGCCCGCGGCGCACAGTGCACCGACATCGCGATCCTCGTTGTAGCGGGCGACGACGGCATCATGCCGCAGACCGTTGAATCCATCAACCACGCAAAGGCAGCAGGCGTTGACATCATCGTCGCGATCAACAAGATGGATAAGCCGACTGCCAATGCCGAAGCGGTCATGACCGAACTCACCAAGTACGAACTCGTTCCCGAAGAATGGGGCGGCGACGTCATCTGCGTGCCGGTATCCGCGCACACCAAGATGGGCATCGACGATCTTCTCGAAAACATCCTTCTCATCGCGGACGTCAAGGAATACAAGGCAAATCCGGCAAAGCGTGCGCGCGGCGTCGTCATCGAAGCGAAGCTTGACAAGGGCCGCGGTCCCGTGGCAACCGTTCTCGTACAGGACGGTACTCTCCACGCGGGTGACATCGTAATCGCCGGCACCGCTGTAGGCCGTGTCCGCGCGATGACCAACGACCGTGGTCAGACCCTCGAAACCGCAGGTCCGTCCGTACCGGTGGAAATCATCGGTCTCGCGGAAGTTCCGGTAGCGGGCGACGAATTCAACGCGGTTGAAGACGAACGCATGGCACGTGAACTGGCAGACCAGAGACGCGAAAAGGCGAAGGAAGAAATGTTCAAGGCGAACGCAAAGGTGAGCCTCGACGACCTCTTCTCACAGATCTCCGAAGGTGTCAAGGAACTGAACATCATCGTCAAGGCAGACGTGGGCGGCTCCGCGGAAGCGGTCAAGCAGTCCCTCGAAAAGATCTCGACCGACGAAGTCAAGGTCAAGGTCATCCACTCCGCAGTCGGCGGCATCACCGAATCCGACGTTATGTTCGCGGCAGCATCCAATGCCATCATCGTCGGCTTCAACGTCCGTCCCGACAAGGGCGCGATCGACTCCTCCGAACGTCAGGGCGTCGACATCCGTACCTACCGCATCATCTACGAATGCATCGAAGAGATCACCGCCGCTATGAAGGGTATGCTGGCACCGACCTATAAGGAAGTTCTCCTCGGTCACATCGAAGTCCGCCAGACCATCCGCGTTCCGAACGTCGGCATTATCGCCGGTTCCTACGTCCAGGACGGTAAGGTTACCCGCCAGTCCCAGCTCCGCATCGTCCGCGACGGTATCGTCATCATGGAAGACAAGATCAGCTCTCTCCGCCGCTTCAAGGACGACGTCCGCGAAGTTGCATCCGGCTACGAATGCGGTATCGGCCTCGAAAAATGCACCGACATCCAGATCGGCGACATCCTCGAAGCCTTCATCATGGAAGAAGTTGCGAAGTAAGAGAATATATTTTCGTGGGGAAAAACTTTTTAAAAAAAGTTTTTCCCCACACCCCTTTTCAAAAACTTTCAAACGAATGAATAGACAAAGTCCGTGCAGATTTTTCGTCTGCACGGATTTTTTGTGTTACGGACATTCTCTGTATTCATCCAGCCCGAATTCTTTGTACGTCTCGCGGTACTGCTTCATGATATCGTCGTATTCCTTCTCGAAATCCTCGTCCCATGCGTGCGAGATGATATCATACGCACGGTCGATCATCTGTCCGCACTCCTCACTGCGTCCGAGCTTCAGCAGACATCCCGCCATTTCGAGATACATACACATATGATTCGTCTGCGAACCGCCGATGGGGTAGGCATCATAGCAGATTTTATCCCCGATCAGGAACCGCTCGACAACGTCCGCCGCTTCCCGGAAGGATTTCAGCGCGTTTTCGTAATCGCCGACCTCCCAGTACCCCTTCCCTTCCAGATCACACGCGCAGAACAGCTCCTGCCATTCGATGATCTTCCAGTCCTTCACTTCCGCCAGACGGTCTTCGCCGCGCAGACGATACGCCGTACAGCGCATTTTATCGTTGAGCTGATATGGGTACATGTACGGCAGACCGCCGATAATCTCCTTTGCCTCCGCATACCGTCCCTGCATGAGAACAATCGACGCCAGCGAATCCTTCGCACTGCAGACCGCGAACAGATCCGACGATTCCCCGATCAGCCGTCCCGCGATGCTGACCGCTCGTTCCGCCAGTTCCATCCGCCCGAACGACCGCATATGGCATTCGTACAGAGACAGCAGCTCCGCCTTGAGCTTGTCGGAATCGGGGTAATCCTCGATTCCCTTCTTATAAACTTCTTCGGCTTTTTCGAGGTTTCCCCAGAAATACCGTCCGGCTTCCTCCATGATTTCGTCGATTCTCTGCTGTTTCTTCGTGATGTCGAAATCGAACAGGACATCCAGACTTACATCAAAGAAATTCGCGATCACGGGAATCAGCGTCATGTCGGGGTACGACGCTTCGATTTCCCATTTGGAAACTGCCTGCGGGGACAGGCCGAGAGCGTTCGCGAGCTGTTCCTGCGTCAGCCCCTTTTTCTTCCGCAGTTCGCGGATTTTGTTTCCGAGATTCATCATAATTTTTCTCCGTTCCTGTTGAAAAGTTCAAAGCGCTTTGACTGATTTTATTTTACCATAAATCCACCGGAAATCAACAACGCCGTTTTTGAATAAATTCTACCAATGGTTGCAGCGGTTGAGAAACCGGGAATTTGTCCGTAATCCACATTCTTTCTTGACGAATCCGTATTTTACTGCTATAATTGAACTATATAATCGCCATGAGGTACATATTATGCAGAAAATCGCCAGCTTCACCGTTGACCACAACAAGCTCACCCCCGGCATCTACGTCTCCCGCCGCGACGGTGACATCACTACCTACGACCTCCGCACCCGCACGCCCAACGCCGGTGACTACATGGACAACCGTACCATGCACACCGTCGAGCACATGTTCGCCACCTTCGTCCGCAATTCCGAAATCAAGGACGACGTCATCTACTTCGGCCCGATGGGATGCCAGACCGGCTTCTACCTTCTCACCCGAAACGTCCCCGACGAGACCGTTCTCGCCGTGACCAAGGACGTCCTCCGCAAAATCCTCGCCTACGAAGGCGAAGTTTTCGGTGCGTCCGCCGTCGAATGCGGAAACTACGCCAATCTCGACCTCGCCGACGCGAAAAAGGAATGTGAAACCTATCTCGCTGTACTTGAAAACAAAGTGAACGATTTCAAATACCTGTAAACTACACTGGAGGTTTCTAATGAAGAGATTTACTCTCGGTACCCCCGAAAAATTCGTCCCCTCGATGTTCTGCGACAACTTCAATTACACCGAAACCGACGTGCGTTACCCCGCGTCGAACTTCACCTGCCGTCAGACCGCCCGCGGCTTCCTCGTGGAGTTTCCCATTGAGGACGACTGCCGTGTCTTCGGCTTCGGTCTGCAGCTCAAGCAGTTCGACCACCGCGGACGCAAGCTCCGCCTCGATGTCAACGCCGACCCCGTGACGAACAACGGCGAATCCCACGCACCCGTTCCCTTCTTCGTCACCAACAAGGGCTACGGCATGTACTTCGACACCGCCCGCTACGCCGAATTCACCTGCGGCAAGCCGAAGAACAACGCGTCCAAAACCCTCGCGGAAGGCGGTGCCGCCGACAACACCGACGACCTCTACGCCGTCCGCACCGAATCCGGCGCCGTCATGAGCGCGCTCATTCCCGCCGCACAGGGTGTTGACGTTTACGTCATCGAAGGCGACACCATCACCGACATCGTAAAGCAGTACAATATGCTGTCCGGCGGCGGATGCGACGTTCCCGAATGGGGGCTGGGTACCCTCTACCGCTGCTACACCGGCTGGAATTCCGAACAGATCAAGAAGACCGCCGACTATTTCCGCGACAACGACATCCCCTGCTCCATCATCGGTCTCGAACCCGGCTGGCAGACCCACGCCTATTCCTGCACCTACAAGTGGAGTGACCGCTATCCGGACCCGAAGGAATTCATCGACTATCTCAAAGAACGCGGATTCCACGTCAACCTCTGGGAACACGCCTTCACCCATCCGGACAGCCCGATCCACGACGACATCGCGCCGTATTCCGGCGACTACCTCGTCTGGGGCGGCGTCGTGCCGGACTTCGCAACCCCCGAAGGACGTAAAATCTTCGCCGATTACCAGCGCAAAGCCCTCGTTGACCTCGGCGTCGACGGCTTCAAGCTCGACGAATGCGACTCCAGCGACAACACCGGCAGCTGGAGCTTCCCGCTGCACGCCGAATTCCCGTCCGGTCTCGACGGCGAACAGTACCACTCCCTCTTCGGTACCCTCTACGCGAAGACCATCCTCGATGCGCTCGGTGATACCCCGACCCTCTCCGAGATCCGTCAGATGGGTTCCCTCGCCGCACCGTATCCGTTCGTTCTCTACAGCGACCTGTACGACCATAAGGACTTCCTGCGCGGCGTAGCCAATTCCGGCTTCTCCGGCATCCTCTGGACGCCCGAATTCCGTGACGCACCGAACCGCGACATCTGCATCCGCCGCGTACAGGCGATCGTCTTCTCCGTACAGTGCCTCATCAACGCATGGTACTACGACGGTATTCCGTGGGTCGGCCACGGCTGTGAAGACGAAGTCCGCGAGCTCCTGAAGCTCCGCGAAAAGCTCGTCCCGATGCTGAAGAAGGCATTCGAAGACTACCATACCACCGGCAAGCCGCCGGTACGTGCCCTCGTCATGGACTACACCGACGACAAGGAAACCTACAAGGTCGACGACCAGTGGCTCTTCTGCGACGACCTGCTCGTAGCACCGATCGCGGCAGGCACCGGCGACGAACGCGACGTCTACCTCCCCGTTTCCGCAGACTGGGTCGACTACTTCACCGGCGAACCCGTTGCGTCCGGCTGGCACCACGTCAACACCAAGGGCATCCCGGTTTATAAGAAAGTATAATACGTACAGAAATATATCATCCGACAGGAGAACATCATGAAACAAACCATCGAAACGATCCGTTCCCTTTCTCCCAGTTACGGCAGCATCCCGTTCTGGAGCTGGAACGACAAGCTCGAAGAATCCGAACTCCGCCGTCAGATCCGCGACATGAAGGATCTCGGCATGAACGGCTTCTTCATGCACGCACGCGGCGGTCTCGAAACCGAATATCTCTCCGATGAATGGTTCGACTGCATCAATGCCTGTGTCGACGAAGCACGCAAGCTCGGCATGGAAGCATGGTCCTACGACGAAAACGGCTGGCCGTCCGGCTTCGCAGGCGGCGAACTTCTCAAGGACAAGAAGAACTTCGCTCTCGCTGTGGAACACAAGACCGACAAGTTCCCCGTAATTGACGAAGACATCATCGCCGTCTACAAGAAGAACGCCGACGGCAGCTTCACCCGCGTGACCGAAGACATCGGCGAAGACGAATACCTCATCCTCTACAAGCGCTACGACGAAAGCTACGTCGACACCCTCGACGGAACCATCACCGATCTCTTCATCGAAGCGACCCACGAAGAATACAAGAAGCGCGTCGCTCCCGAAGATTTCGGCTCCGGCAAGGCAATGCCCGGCTTCTTCACCGACGAACCGCAGTACTACCGCTGGGGCAATCCGTATTCCAACACCCTTCCCCGCGAATTCATGAACGCATACGGCTACGACATCCTCGACAAGCTCCCCGCGATCTTCTTCGACTTCGACGGCGCGGACAAGTTCCGTTACGACTACTACCTCCTCATCCACAAGCTCTTCATCAACAACTTCATCAAGAAGATCTACGACTGGTGCGAAGCAAACGGCGCGGAAATCACCGGCCATGCGGTCGAAGAATCCTCGCTCGGCGGCCAGATGATGTGCATCGGCGGCGTCATGCCCTTCTACCAGTACGAACATATCCCGGGCATCGACTACCTCGGACGCGGCATCCAGGACGACATCGCGCCGAAGCAGCTCGGCAGTGCGTGCGCACAGCTCGGCAAGAAGAAGGCAATCTCCGAAATGTTCGGCTGCTGCGGCTGGGACGTTTCCCCGACCGAACTCAAGCGCATTGCGGAAATGCAGTACGCCGGCGGCGTCAACCTCATGTGCCAGCACCTCTATCCGTACTCCGAACGCGGTCAGAGAAAGCGCGACTATCCCCTCCACTACTCCGAACACAACCCGTGGCAGGGCAAGATGCGCGAATTCGACCTTTACTTCAACAACCTCGGCACCGCACTCGCACAGGGTGAAGAATACGCGCCGATTCTCGTGATCCACCCGATCCACGGTGCATACTGCCGCTACAAGAAGAACACCGACTCCCTCCATGAAATCGAAGGCAAGTTCTTCGAACTCTCCCGTCTCCTCGGCCACAACCAGATCCCGTACCACTACGGCGATGAATGGATGATGGCGGACATGGCAGAAGTCGTGGGCGACAAGATCAAGCTCGGTCTCTGCACCTACGATGCAGTCATCGTTCCCTTCACCTACTCGCTCGACTCCACCACTGTGGAAATTCTGAAGAAGTACACCGCAAACGGCGGTAAGGTCTGGATGTTCGCGGACGTTCCTCCGTACATCGACGGCGCGGCAGCCGACCTCAGCTGGCTCAAGTCCAACATTACCCTTGACGATCTCAAGGCAAAGCGCGACGTTGTCATCACCAGGGACGGCAAGAACGTTTCTGAACTCCGCAAGACCACCCGTGTGATCGGCGACGAACGCCTTGTCTACATCACCAACGTCTCCGCAAACGCGCTCTACCCCGTCAAGGTACAGCTTCCCGCCGGCAAGTGGGCGATCCTCGACATGAACACCCTCGAACAGAAGCCCCTCTGCCTGACCGAAAAGGACGGCACCGTTGAAGCGACCCTCGCATTCGCGGATGCACAGTCCTACGTTCTCATCTCCGGCGACGACGTCCTCACCGAAACCGCCGCAGACCCGAAGCCTGTGACCGATTTCATCCCGGTACCGCGCATCGCTGCCCTCACCAAGACCGTGAACAATACCCTCACCCTCGACATCGCAGCGCTCTCCAGGGACGGCGTGAACTACGACGAACCGCTCTCCGTCATGGGTATCAAGGACAACCTCCTGCGCGAACGCTACGACGGCAAGGTATGGCTGAAGTTCACCTACGACGTGGACTATGCTCCCGCAAACCTCCGCGTTGCCATCGAACCGATGTACGAACGCGTCATCGTCAACGGCACCGAAGTCACCCCCGACAAGGCGAACTACTGGTTCGACAAGTCCTTCGCAACCGCGGACATCGCAGCCCTCACCAAGCCGGGCACGAACGAAATCGTGATCGAAGTGAACCACCACCAGCGCGATTACGTTTACTACGTCCTCTACAGCGGCGTTTCCGAATCGCTCCGCAACTGCCTCGTCTTTGACGTGGAAATCGAAAACATCTACCTCATCGGCGACTTCGCGCTCCGCACGAACGGCGTCTTCACCGACAGCGTCCGTTCCTCCGTCCTCTACGACGGCACCTTCACCCTCGTCGCACAGCCGAAGGTCATCCCGACCCGCGACATCGTCCGCGGCGGCTTCCCGTTCTACGGCGGCGAGATCGCGTCGAAGTTCACCTATACCTATAAGGAAGGCAAGCCGACCGTCCTCAAGCTCGACGGACGCTTCGCAACCGCTGCGATCACCGTAAACGGCGCCTTCGCCGGCACGATGATGTTCGAACGTACCCTTGACCTCTCCGCATGGCTGAAGGAAGGCGAAAACGACATCGAAGTGACGATCTGCAACTCCATGCGCAACACGATGGGCCCGCACCACCGTCACGATCCCGAACCGTACGGCGTCGGCCCCGGCACCTTCTCCTACGAAAAGGAATGGCGCGGCCGCGAATGCCGCGGTTACGTGGACCGTTACGCATTTGTCAGATACGGTATGAAGAAGTAAGGATTCTTGGGGAAGGAACTTTTTGAAAAAAGTTCCTTCCCCAAACCCTATCTTCAAAAACTTTCCGGCAAATGGTTTGACAGAGTTTGTGCAGACCGTTTGTTTTCAATTTGAGGAAATAACTATGATTACTACTTTCGGCGAAATCATGCTCCGGCTGTCTCCGGTGGGAGCATACCGGATCGCGCAGGCGGATTCGTTTGACGCGGTCTACGGCGGCGCGGAAGAAAACGTCGCCATTGCGCTGGCATCCTTCGGCGAGCATACGTCCTACGTTACAAAGCTCCCGCAGAACGCCGTCGGCGACGCCTGTCTGAATTCGATCCGCCGCTGGGGCGTGGATACTTCGCACATTCTGCGCGGCGGCGACCGTCTGGGACTTTACTACCTCGAAAAAGGCGCGTCCCTGCGTGCCTCTGCAGTCACCTACGACCGCAAAGGGTCTGCGTTCGCGATGTCCGGCATTGACGACTACGACTGGAACGTCATCCTTACGCAGGATGATTCGGAAACCCACAAAAACGCGTTTTTCTACACCGGCATCACCCCCGCCGTCGGCGAAAACCTTCCCGGCATCCTCCGTGATGCGCTCGAAGTCTGCCGCAGCCGCAAGATCCGCACCTACTGCGACCTCAACTACCGCGCGGCTCTCTGGACGACGGAAAAAGCCGGCTCCGTCCTGCGTGACCTGCTTCCCTATACGGACGTCTGCGTCGCGAACGAGGAACACGCCGAACTGCTCTTCGGCATCACCAGCGCCTTCACGGAGCGCACCGACCGTCTCCGCGATATCGCACAGCAGCTCTGCACAATGTTCGGACACTCCCGCGTCGTGATGACGATGCGCCGGAGCCTCTCCGCGGACGACAACGAAGTCAGCGCGGCAACGCTGAATGCGAAAACGGGCGAATTCACCGTCTCGCGCTCCTATCCCGTCCACATCATCGACCGTGTCGGCGGCGGAGACGCCCTGTCGGCGGGCATCATCTACGGCGAACTGCACGGCTTTGACGAAGTACACCTCATCGAATTCGCCAGTGCCGCAAACGCCTACAAACATTCGATCCACGGCGATGCCCTCATCGCATCGGCGGCGGAAATCGACGCGATTGCACAGTCAGCAAGCGGCGAAATCCGAATGAAACGCTAAGGAGATCATAACATATGCACATTTTAGCAACTGACTACGACGGTACCCTCAACCGTGGCGGCGTATCGCAGGCCGACCACGAGGCGATCGCACGGTTCCGCAAGGCGGGCAACCTGTTCGGCATCGTGACCGGCCGCGCAAGCGACATGTACGACACGCTTGTGAACCAGCACGTGGAGTTTGACTTTGTGATCGTCATGAACGGCGCGATGACCCTCGACAAAGACGGCAGCACCGTTTTCGAAGAAACCGGCGACCCGTCCTGCATCCGCGGGATCACCGAACTGGCAGGCGGCAGTGACTACGACGCCTTCCTGAGCTGTTTTCACCACCGGACCCGCCGGACTTTCCACGGGGTATATCGGGAGGGAAA
>JBGVOJ010000028.1:0-2942 GCA_045126415.1 Eubacteriales bacterium
CGCTCATGCACGGTGTGGGGGAGGGGAAAAGCTGGAAACGTAAGATACGGTAGGCTTACCTATTCCCATAGGCGGAAACATTGCTGTACACAGCGCTGATCGGGTACATATATTTTGAAGCCCCCGAAGAAGAACGGAACTTCAATACGCTGATCGAAATGATAAACTCCATGGAAGTCCGCGAGGATGACGAGGAGTTTGAGAATCAGGTAGATATCCTGTTCCGCGAACTGAAGGAAAAAGACCCGAACCACTTCGCTGTCCGGCAGTATGCCAAATATAAGCTCGCCGCCGGCAAGACTGCAAAATCCATCCTCGTTTCCTGCGGTGCACGTCTGGCAGTCTTCGATATCGCGGAACTGCGTGAAGTCACCGCTTACGATGAATTGCAGCTCGATACCCTCGGTGATAAGAAAGTCGCGCTGTTTCTTATCATGTCCGACACCGACGACAGCTTCAACTTCCTCATTTCCATGTGCTATACTCAGCTTTTTAACCTCCTCTGCGAAAAAGCGGATGACGTATATGGCGGCAGACTTCCCGTCCACGTCCGTTGTCTGATCGACGAAGCCGCGAACATCGGGCAGATTCCGAAACTTGAAAAGCTGATCGCCACCATCCGTTCCCGTGAGATCTCCGCCTGTCTGGTCTTGCAGGCGCAGTCCCAGCTCAAGGCGATTTACCGCGATAACGCCGATACGATCATCGGGAACTGCGACTCCCGGCTGTTTCTCGGCGGAAGCGAACCAACCACTCTCAAGGAGCTGTCCACCGCTCTCGGGAAAGAAACGATTGACACGTTCAATACCGGCGAATCCCGTGGGAAAGAGGTTTCCCACAGTCTGAATTATCAGAAACTTGGCAAGGAACTCGCTTCCGTGGATGAACTGGCAGTCCTCGACGGCGGCAAGTGCATCCTCCAGCTCCGCGGTGTCCGACCGTTCAAGTCGGACAAATACGATATCACCGGACACCCGAACTACAAATACCTCTCCGATACCGATCCGAAAAACACATTCGACATCGAAAAATTCCTATCCACACGTTTGAAGACAAAACCCAACGATACCTTTGATGTTTATGAAATCCCGACCGCGGAATGATTCCGCGGAATCCAGACAATAAAGGCAGGTGAACCTTCGGCACTCTCCATAAACATCTGAGACCACCCATCCGCGCGGAACCCGAACCATAAATCAACTCGACCGTTCGTATAAAAACCCTGATTTTATGTATGAAAGGCGGCTTATACAGCCGAAAAGGTGATTTATGGATTTCTTCAACTCCGCGATTGATACTCTCCAGACTCTCGTTGTTGCCCTCGGCGGTGCGCTCTGCGTATGGGGCGGCATCAACCTTCTCGAAGGTTACGGGCAGGACAACCCCGGCGCAAAATCGCAGGGCGTCAAGCAGCTTGTCGCCGGCGGCGGTGTTGCGCTGATCGGTATTACCCTCATTCCCCTGCTCTCCGGTCTTCTCGCGTAAGCGCATGACCCGTTTCACCCGTAAAACTTACATGGTACGCGCCCCTGACAGGTGCGTACCGGAAAGGGGGAATTCGCAATGGACGGCATTATCGACTCGATTTCCGAATGGCTGAAAGAAATGCTGCTCGAAGGAACCGTCAGCAATCTGACCGGACTGTTTGATTCCGTGAACGATGAAGTTGCGGACATCGCCGCACAGGTCGGGCAGACTCCCGCCGCATGGAACGGCAGCATCTACAACATGATCCGGAACCTTTCCGTGAACGTGATTGTCCCCATTGCCGGTCTGATTCTCGCGTTTGTCATGACGCTGGAATTCATCCAGATGATTATCGACCGGAACAACCTCCACGATTTCGACATTTCGAACATCTACAAATGGATGTTCAAGACCGCCTGCGCGGTACTGATTGTGACAAATACATGGAACATCGTCATGGCGGTGTTTGATGTGTCGCAAAGTATCGTGAATGACGCATCCGGCGTGATCGTCGGCAGTACGGCACTGGATTTTGATACGCTGATTCCCGATCTGGAAAGCCGGCTCGAAGCCCTGGAACTCGGCGAACTGCTCGGATTGTGGATTCAGTCCTTCCTCGTCGGCTTCTGCATGAAGGCACTCGGCATCTGTATTTTTATCATTACGTTCGGTAGAATGATAGAAATATATTTAGTGACCTCGGTCGCGCCGATTCCGATGGCGACCATGATGAACCGGGAAAGCGGACACATGGGACAGAATTATCTGAAATCTCTCGGTGCGCTCGGCTTGCAGGCGTTCCTTATCATCATCTGTGTGGCAATCTACGCGGCACTGGTGCATACGATTTCCGTGACAAGCGACATTTCCGCCGCACTCTGGACTTGTATGGGATATACGGTTCTGCTGTGCTTCTCGCTGTTCAAGACGGGAAGCCTTGCAAAAGGAATTCTCGGCTCTCATTGATGCAACATAAATCTTTGATTATCAAAAGTTTTTGAATATCCATAACAAAAACTTGATAAATTCAGATTTTTATAGTATACTATATGCAGAGAGGATGTGATTGTATGTTGAAACAAGGCTCCCAACTGCATAACCGTGACCTGTATCTGAATCGTCTGATTGCTTTCCGTGATACTGAACCGGTAAAAATTATTACCGGGATACGCCGCTGCGGAAAATCCAGTCTGATGAAACTGATGGCTCAGCATCTCAGAAATGACGGTGTAGAAGACTGTCAGATTATCGAAGCCAATTTTGAATCCATGGAATTCCGGAACATGGATGTACTGACCTTTTATAATTGGGTAAAAGAGCGGCTGCCGCAGGACAAACGTGCTTACCTGTTCTTTGATGAAATCCAGCGTATGGAAAACTGGCATGATGCCGTCAATTCCTTCCGTGTGGATTTCGACTGCGACATTTATGTCACCGGCTCCAATGCGTATCTGCTGTCCTCCGAATATGCAACC
>JBGVOJ010000029.1:0-2373 GCA_045126415.1 Eubacteriales bacterium
CTTCAGTACCGGACTCAGCCAGTTGAAGTATTCCGAGAAGCCGCCGATGCGTACGACAAGGCTCTCGTATTTTTCCGGATGCACCAGAGCGTCGAGCAGTTCTTCCTTTGATGCGCACGTCACCTGAAGCTGCATGCCGCCTTTTTTGAAGAAGGCTTCCACCAGCGGCTTCAGCAGTACCGGCAGATTCGCCTTCGAAATGCGGATGTTCGTGATCGGCGTACCGAGAACGAGGTCGAGCCGCAGGGAAGCCACGCTCGACAGAAGCGCCGTCGGGCCTTCCGTGTCGCGTCCGTGGATCGCGCCGCAGGAGTCGCACAGCGGGTCGTTCGCCGCACGTCCGTCCGGGGTCGCCGCGATGCCGCGTCCGGCGGATTCGTACGTCGTGAACTGGTTCGATACCGGGAAGTATTTTCCGCCCGGCGTGCAGGTGTGCCGCTCGAATTCCGAGTAAATCCGCCCGGACAGCCGGTTCGCGATTTCGTTCACTTCGTCAATGTCGTTGCCGTGCTTCGGCTGACGGGCACAGTCCGCAAGGAATACCGGATCACGTGCGTCCAGACGCGCAAGGAATTCCTCCGGCGTGTACCGCTTTTCATCGTACACCAGATTCTTGATGACTACCATCGAGTCAATCACATTGATCAGCCCCGCGACGTTCATGACGCTCCAGTTGTACCGCGCGCCGCCCGCGTTGAAGTCGAGCATCCGGTCGATGCAGTCGTCGATGAACAGTGTACGCACCGGCTGCGGACGGAACTTCGCGCGCGTTTTGCGGTGTTCCTCAAGAATATCGCAGGTCTCCGCGACCACACGTTCCGCCTCGACGGTGTATTTTTCCATGAATTCCCCGAACGTATCAATCGTACCGAGGTTTTCCCGCATGAATTTATCGAAAATCAGCGCGGTGTTGATGCCCGCGTCGTCGGAACCGACGTTGGACAAGCCTTCGATCATCGTCTCCGTACATCCGCCGAACGCAATGTAGCGGAGGTCTTCCTCCGTCACCTGCGGGAGACGCTTGTTGATCTGTTCCTTATAGAGATCCCAGTTGTAGAATGCCGGCTGACCGCAGCTTGAGCCGATGGAGCCGTACGCCGCCTGCCAGACCTCCTCAGGCATATCTTCGGTCACGAGAAGCTGGATGTTCGGACGGCGGATGCGGTGGGACGCGTCGATGCACTGCACGGTCAGCTCGTTGTACGTCGGGCCGAGGGGCATCGACCAGCCGCTGTTGCGGTCGATGTGGCGGTACATTTCGGTCAGAAGAGGGCGGATGTCCTCGCCGTTCCAGTACGGATACAGCCCGCGGTCCAGTCCGCCGATATCGTCGCAGCCGTCCACGTAGTAGACGAAATTCCACGCCACAAGAGCTTCGTAGATGTTCGACGGGGACTCGTTCGGCACCTTCTTCAGCGCGGCGATAAGGTCTGCGGGAGCGTCCGCCTCCTCAAGGAGCGCGATACACCGCTGACGGTAGACTTCGATCCCGTCGAGAAGCACCAGCATCGCGTCACGGAAATCGCCGTCCGGCAGCTTTTCGACACGTGCGCGGTAGCCGTTCAGACCGTCCGCGAGGATGCGGCGGTAGTTGATGAAGGAATGCGTATATCCCGCACCGCCGACGGTATGGGGCGTGTTGATGGGCGCGACTTTGGAAAATTCCGCCGCAAGAACGTCCCTCGCTTCGGGAACTTTTTCGGCAATCCGTCCGAGGTTGGCGGAGTAGGTATAGGAGAAATCCGGCTTCACGGCAGCGCGGCTGTTGTTGGCAAGGCTGGGGCCGCAGGGGTAAAGACGTCCGCCGTCGTACGGGGGAAGCGCGGCGTTTTCAAAGAAAGCGGCCGCTGCACGGGAATAGCGGTAGAGAGGGTCGCGGTCGGTATTGACGATCAGCTCGGCCGCGTAGAATTCGCCCGCGTCACGCAGGGCGGTATACAGTTCGTTCATGAGTGCCTCCGTTAGGGGGGATTTGTTGGTTTTATTATAGCACAGATTTTAGGTGATTGCAATTTTTTTGTGTGGGGGAGACGGTCGCTTTTTGAAAAAAGCTCCGCAAAAACTTTTGGACTGTGGTAGCCGGATTGTGTAGTTGATATGATATAGAAAGGAAAAAAGGAGGAATTTTCGGTGGAGTACGGCTGAAATTTGTTAGACTTGCTGATATATAGTCATAAAAATCCTGAGGAGTAGTGGAGACGGAAATCAGGGCATTCGCTCCCTGATTTCCCACGCCGGTTTCCGGATCCGAAATTTTGTGCGTCGCGTTACAATTCAGCTACATAAAGAATAACGCCGCATGGCTTGGCTGCCGCCGTCCATGCTTTGCGTTTGTGCATACGATATGTCAGCCGATCTCATTAACGAAAAGCT
>JBGVOJ010000030.1:0-3473 GCA_045126415.1 Eubacteriales bacterium
TGGACTCTTTTTTGCTTAAGTTCCCGCTTATGGGCGTTCCCCCTTGGTCGGGGTGATTCACAAGAGGGCGACGATGGAGACACTCCGTGTCTCCTGTCCTCATTGTGCGCCGTCCGCGCAGGACAAAGAGTCAGTCTGCACCCGCAGATGTCCTATAGAATGTCATTCAAATAAGAAAGCGTCCGTTCCAGCTTCGGAACATCATACTCACCGCCGTCGAGCATCACGGGGGACTCCAGCGTCACCGTGCCGGTGTAGTTCATGCCGTCGAGCAAAGCCGCGACTTCCGTAAAGTCGATCGTTCCCTCGCCGGGGTGCAGAATCGGACGGAGCGCCGCGAAATCCCGGTATGTTCCGCCGAAATCACTGATGTGAACGTGTTCAATGTGCGGCACAATCTGCGGGTCGGTCAGGGTCTCCGCCGTCTGTTCGTGGAGTTTGCCGAAGCGGGTGTCGAAGATGAACGCCGTATTCGACGGAAGCGGAAGAAGCCGCAGCCAGTTCGAATGCGGATTGTCACAGCTCGAAGGGATGTTTTCCACCAGAAGCCGTACGCCGTATTCCGCTGCCGTTTCCGACAGCTCCGCGAGCTTCGATGCGTTGTAGGCGATGTGACCGTCCGAACTTCGTCCGCCCCAGAGGTGGAGCACCATCCGGTGAAGACCGGTCAGCTCTGCCATGCGGCAGTTTTCACGGTAAAGGGCGTACGCCTGCTGGTACAGGGCTTCGGCTTCGTCGGGCTTGTCCTCCGCGTGAAGGACACCCGCGTCGGAAATCATCGTGCCGATCTCCTTTTCACAGTGGATGACGGAAGTCTGGCTGACCAGTCCGGACGCGTTCACCGCTTCGGCGACGGTTTCAAGTTTGTCGTAGTAAAACTGGAGCATCATCAGCTCCACACCGTCACAGAGGCCGTTTTCACGCAGACGGACGAATTCGCGCAGGGCGCGGCGGTAGTCGTAGCCGTTGCGGTAGCCGACCATGGTGCCGGTGGATGGGAATAGGGATCGTTGTTTGTTGGTCATGGTATTTCTCCGGAATTCAGACGCTCAGACGCAAAAGACGCGTATTTTCGAAGTCAGCGGCGTTTTCATTTATTTTCTTCAGTATAGCACAAATAAAGCCGGAAAGCAAGAAAGAATCTGTAATTGACACGGAAATCAATTTTCGTGGGGGAAACCTTTTTAACGTGCGTTCGATGGAGGTATGAAGCAATCCCTCTTTTTTCAAAAACCTTAAAATATGCAAATAACTGTAAATAAAAATCCGCGGAATATATAAAGGGAATATATAAAAATATAAAGAAGTCGGTATCAGCTAAGAACTAAGAGTGAATAGTGAATAGCTGATTAAACTTTACATCCGTCAGTTTGACGGACAATTCGGTTGAAGCTGATAGCTATTCACTATTCACTCTTAGCTATTAGCTGTTTCTCCGCTGACTTCGAAAATACGCGTCTTTGGCGTCTGAGCGTCTGATCGGCTCATCAGACACTTCTTTGACGGAAGAATTCATAATTTATCTCTTGTTATCTCCCGCATTCTATAGTATAATAGGTAAGATAATGCTGATTCTCACCTAAAACGGAGTTACTATATGGCTGAAAAAATAAACGAAATCATCGATACCTCGGATATCAGTCTCCTTTACCCCGACGCGGACAGTCTCCGCCGTCACTCCCTCGGCGAGGAAGTCGCCAAGCTCTCCCAGATCACTGCGGAACAGCTTGAACTCTACTTCCTCATGGACCTCAAATCCTGCGACTTCGGCAGCTTCTATACCTGTGACCCCGAAGTCATCCTCTATCGTCAGGACACCTTCGAGGATATGACAAACAACCCCGAACTCACCCATATCCTCCTCAAGATGATCCCGTTCCTCAACGACATCACCGAACTGCGCCGCATGGGCAGCGATTCCGCCGCATCCAACGAATCCTACCTCTATAGTATTACAGAAGTAGAACTTTACACCTCCCTTCTCGATCACCTGCGTGACCATCTGCTCCCGCTGGCGCCGAAGTTCAAAAGCACCGCGTTCCGCCGCTTCGCCGAACGCATCAACACCCTCACCGCAAGCGAATACTACAAGGACATCAACGCCCAGCTCAAGGAGCTGACCGCGCGTGTCCGCGAAATCAAGAGCGTGACCATCGGCGTCAACTTCGACTCCCAGCTCCGCGCCGACCGTGCCGGCGTTCTCTCCATCAACAACGAATACTTCAAGTCCGGCGAACTGCTCGACAAGATGCTCCGCCTTGACTTCAAGTCCGACGAACGCACCTGCATCGCGCCCCTCGTTGCCTTCAAGAAGGGTCAGTCCGACAACCAGCAGATGGCACTCGCCAACGCGTTCAACGGCGCAATCAACGACGTCTTCCGCCAGTCCATCCGCTCGTGGAAGAAGGTCATCCAGCACTACGTCCTCGAAAACACGGACTTCCTCATCCGCCTGATGCCGGAAATCGAGTTTGTCACCAAGGCGACCGAGCTTCTCCTCAAGCTGAAGGCGAAGGGTTGTCCGCTCTGCCATCCCGAAATCCGTCCCATCGCGGATAAGGCGTTCACGGCAAAAGGTCTCTGCAACCCGATCGTCTCCATGAAGCTCGACGGCACCGTCATCCCGAACGATTTCACGTTCGACAAGGACGGCATGATCTACGTCATCACCGGCCCGAACCGCGGCGGCAAATCCGTCATCACCTGCGCGGTCGGCATCGCGTTCGTCATGGCACAGCTCGGACTTCCCGTCTGCGCGGAAGAATGCGTCATCAGCCCGTGTGACGAAATCTTCACGCACTTCCCGACCGGCAGCGAAGACACGATTGACAAAGGCCGTCTCGGTGAAGAATGCTCCCGTCTGAGCGCGATTTTCGAGGAAGTCACGGAAGACAGCCTTGTCCTTCTCGACGAAGCCCTGTCCTCCACCGGCTCCTACGAAGGCGCGTACATCGCGTCCGAAGTCCTGCAGGGCTTCTCGATGGTGAAGTGCCGCGGCATCTTCACGACCCACCTGCACGACCTCGCGGCGTCCGTGGACAGCATCAATGACACCTGCCTGCCGAAAGGCGGCGTAAAGATCGACAACCTCGTCGCAGCAATCCAGGAAGGCTCCCGCAGCTTCAAAATCCGCCGCGCAAAGCCAGACGGCAAGAGCTACGCAAGAGACATTGCCGAAAAATACGGTCTGTCCATCGACAAGATCATGGATAAGATTAAGAAATAAGACCCAAACCCGGAGGTATTCCCATGAACGAATTACTCAAACTTCTCGAAAACGACGCACGTCTCTCTCCCGAATCGCTCGCGCTCATGCTCGACAAGGAAGTCGGCGATATCAAGACCATGATCGAAGATTACGAAAACGCCGGCGTTATCCTCGGCTATCAGACCATCATCGACTGGGACAAGACCGATGTAGAGGAAACCGTTTCCGCCATCATAGAAATCAAAATCACGCCCCAGCGCGAACA
>JBGVOJ010000031.1:0-19242 GCA_045126415.1 Eubacteriales bacterium
GAGTAAAGCAGGGCGGTCGTTACGGCTTCAAGGGCGTCGAACAGCTCGGCTGGCTCGGTCTCGATTTCGAACGCGCAAGAAATACGCTCGAAGACAACGGCGTAACCTCCACCGCAATCGTTATCCAGTCCGAAGTTGAAAACAACATGAAGCTCACCGCGTGGGGCCACGGCATGACCTGGGCGGATTCCCGTCAGGCTTTCATCGACTCCTTCCGCGAAAGCGTCAAGGCTGCTCACGCAATGAACGTTCCCAACATCATCGCTACCACCGGCAACGAACGCTTCGACGTTTCCCGTGAAGAACAGTTCGACATCTGCGTCGGCACCCTCAAGGAAATCTCCAAGATCGCCGAAGACGAAGGCATCATGATCGTTCTCGAACCCCTGAACGTTCTCGTCAACCACATGGGCTACTTCCTCGTTACCACCGAAGAAGCTGCCAAGATGATCAAGGCCGTTGACAGCCCGAACTGCAAGATTCTCTTTGATATCTATCATCAGCAGATCTCCGAAGGCAACGTCATCCGCAACATCAAGAACAACATCGACCTCATCGGTCACTTCCACATCGGCGACAACCCCGGCAGAAATCAGCCCGGTACCGGCGAACTCAACTACACCAAGATTTTCGAAGCAATCAAGGAAACCGGCTACGACCGCTGGCTCGCTTTCGAATGCGGACGTACCGTGGATGTTCCGGATCTCGTTCGTGATATGCACGTTCTCATCGATCCCTTCGACGCAAAGTAATTTTCAGAAACCATTCCAGAAAATTCATAACCGGACGATTTCCGTCCGGTTATGTTGTTTTCGTAAGATTTTGTTTAAATTTTATAAATATCAAATTTTATATTGATTCATTAGTTTCAAAGTATTGCTGTAAATGAAAAAAATTTTTATCGCCTTTTGGGGAGTTCTCACAGCATTTCTGCTGAGTCTGGCGGTCTCAGCAAACGGGACCTATACGGTTTCGCCGTACCGTGATACGATCCGCAATTACGACGGGGTATTTGTGAAGCTCTACGAGGCTATGGTGGCCGGTGCGGATTCTGCCGATCTTTCCCCGTACAAGATCGATACCAGAGATATCGCGTATATCTACAGCGATGTTCTTCTGGCCAGTCCGGAACTGTTCTACATGGACAATACCGTGACCTATTACTATAATTCACGCGGGTATGTGACGAAAGTAGAGTTCAACTACACGATGGCGCCGGAGGAACGAACAGAGGCTTTGCTGGATTATGAACGGGAAGTGGATTACATTGTTTCCATGGTGGATCCTGCGCTCTCCGAAGCAGAAAAGGCGCTGTTCGTGCATGATTATCTGATCGCGTCCTTTTCCTATGACACGGATGTGACCAATTTTGATGTGTTGTCCCTGTTCCGGGAACGCAGCGGGGTCTGTCAGGCGTATTCGCTGGCCTATATGGCGGTGCTGCGCGAGCTTGGGGTGGATGCCGTGATGGTTACAAGCGATGAAATGAACCACGCATGGAATCTCGTGGAAGTGGACGGGACGTGGTATCATGTGGATCTGTCGTTTGACGATCCGTCACCCGACCGGATGGGACGGGTTCTTCATGAAAATTTTCTGCTCGATGATGAGGGGATCAAAAATACGCCGACTCCGCATTACGGATGGGGAAGCGCGGTGCGCTGTCTTTCCGCTTCGTTCAAGAAGGCGATCTGGCACGGCGTCACTTCACGGATGATCTGGCTCGACGGGCAGTGGTACTATATTGATCCTGCGGAGGAAAGTCTTGCCGTTTCCTCCTTCGACGGTTCCCGTAGGTCGGATGTCTACCGGTTCCGGAATCGCTGGACAACTTCCTATTCGGGAAATTCGTATTATGTCGGGGTATTTTCGGGATTGTCGGAGGCACTCGGCTGTCTGTTCGTCAACACGCCGTACGATATTATCATCTACAGCCCCGCGACCGGAGAGGCGAGCGTTTATCTGGAACACACCGCCGAACAGAAAATTTTCGGTTCGACGATCTATAAATACGCACTGGAGTATCTGATTGCCGATTCGCCGGAGGGGGAACGCGGATATGTCCGGACATTCGAGATCACCAATTTCGAGGATGAAAAATTCGGAAAAGAGCTTCCGTTTACGGATATTCTCCGGCTGGATCCGTACTATGCTTCGGTGAAATTCGTGTATGACCGCGGACTGTTCCAGGGGGTATCGGCGACAAAATTTGCGCCGGATTCCTACCTGACCCGTGCAATGTTCGTAACTGTTCTCGGCCGTCTCTGCGGGGTGGACGTTTCGCTGTACTCCGACAGTACTTTTGATGATGTGGAAAACGGTCAGTGGTACAGTCCGTACGTGGAATGGGCAGCATCGACGGGGATCGTCAACGGCGTGGGGGACAATCTTTTTGATCCGCTCGGTGAACTTACCCATGAGCAGATGTATAAAATCGTCGCCATGTGCGGCGAATATCTCGGCGCGGGAACGGCGGATATTTCCGGTGCTCTGATCCTGTATGAAGACCGTGCCAGAATTTCCGACTGGGCGTTCGAAAGCGTTGCTTACTGCAACGTCAACAATCTGATTGGCGAAAAATTTGCCCATAAAATTTATCCGACGACCAAAGCAACCCGCGCGGAAGCGGCGGACATCATCTGCCGGTTTGCAATTCTGTGCGGGAGATGAGAAAATTATTGGGGAAAACTTTTTTGAAAAAAGTTTTCCCCAAACCCCTTTCAAAAAACTTCAATCTGAGAAAGGAAAGGTTTTTGTCTGTGATTAAAAAAATATTTTTTGGTATGCTGGCAGCTATTACGGTTCTGGCTTCGTTTACGGGATGCTCCGGGGATGTATCCGAAGAAACGGTGTCCGGTAATGCGGCGGAAACGACCGTGAATCCGTACCGTGAGGACCGGGAAGTGCGGGAGGATTACAAATCCATTGAGATTTCCGGCGAGCATGACGTGCGGATTCTGTTCGTCAATGCCGGACGTGCGGACGCCATTCTGATCGAAGCGGACGGCGTGCATTACCTGATCGACACCGGAGAGGAGACGTCTGTACCGAAGATCATGGCGGCACTCGATTATTTTGAAGTCGAACGGCTCGAGGGTGTATTTCTGACCCACTCGAACAACGACCACATTTCCGGTCTGCCGATGATTTCCGATTACTGGGAGATCGGCGCATGTTATACGGCAGCCGTTGCGACCGAAATGACGAAAATGCAGACGGTCATAGGGCAGGCGGAAATGGAACAGACCCTTCTGGAACCGGGGCAGGTGATTCAGATTTCGGACGGCCTGTATTTTGAAGTGCTCGGTCCGATCCGTTACAATCCGCTCGACGACAACGACAATTCGCTGGTTCTTCGCATGACGGTGAACGGAAAAACGGTTCTGTTCGCGGGGGACATGCAGCATGAAGAGGAAAAAACGCTCATGCGCGCCGGATTTGATCTGAGCTGCGATATTCTGAAGGTCGGCAACCACGGTCATAAGGACGCGACCTCCGTTGCGTTCATGGAGGAAACCTCGCCGGACTATGCGATCATCACGACCGACCGCAGTGTGGACGAAAATACCGCGCACAAGAGTATCCGGGGCGGTCTCGCGGATGTGGGCGCGGAAGTGCTCATCACGGATGAATATGATCTCGGTATTCTCTGCGAAATCGCGTATGACGGTGCGATCACGATGGAAAATGTCACATGGGGTCATGTATCCGACGACGTGGAATTCGTTTCGATTTCGAAGGATGAGCAGATTGCGGTATTGCGCAATACCGGCAGTTCAGACCTTGCAGTGGCTCGCTGGTTCATCGTTTCCGGGCGCGGCGGGGAGCTGTTCCTGTTCCCGGACGGCGCGGTCATTCCCGCCGGCGGAGAAATCACCGTTGCCTGCAACGACTACAAGGGCGATGCCGACTACAAATGGGGCGATGCGAAAGTCTGGAACAAAAACAAGGACGATAAGGGCATCCTTATCGACCGTCACGGAAATGTGATCGACGAAATGTTAAGTGAATAACGCAAAAGGCTGAAGGATTTCCTTCAGCCTTTGAATTTTATTCGTTGATAAGCTCAAGCAGTACGTCCGCGATGACGGCATGCCCGTTTTTGTTCGGGTGCGGGTCGACGGCGTTCATGTTGAGGCTGCCGCCTTTTTCCACGGGTACGGCATTGACCAGACGATCCCATTTGCCTTCAAACGCAGCATATACGTCTGCGACGGTGTAGCCGTATTCGTCCGCGAGGTCACAGATGACGGTATTCATCTGCGTGACGGAGATGTCGGCGAGTGCGGCAAAGTTGACCGGCATTACGCTGCCCCAGTCGAGAGTGACATCGACCGCGCCGTAGGGATTGTAGCAGGTGAGGAAAAAAATTTCGCAGTCTTCATTCGACGCACGGATGTTGGCAATGATCTGCGGGATATCTTCTCGCAGACGGTTAACACCTTCCGTCACATCCCTGTTGAACTGCTGATAGGCGGCGGTCACATCCTCAGAGGTTAGACGGGTGGATGGATTCTTCTGGAAATCATAGCAGACGTTGAGAAAATCGAACGCATCGCCGAGAAAATTGTTCGCGCCGATGCTGATGGAGACATAATCCGCGTCTGCGATGGCTTCGGGAATTGCCGGATTGTTCACGATGTACGCGGCAAGCTGGGTACTGTCCTGCCCGTCCACGCCGAAGTTGTAGGGGACCATGACTCCGCCGGATTCTTCAAAGGTGGCGGTAAGAACGGAGGAATAGACTTCCGTTTTTGTATTGGCAAGTCCGTAACCGCGTGCAATCGAATCTCCGAGAGAGACAAAGACAGATTCGTTTCCGATATCCGGGGGGGAGAGAAATTCTTCTGTTTCGGCGGCTGTTTCAACGGTGGTTTCCGATTCTTCAGGGACTTCTTCGGTTGTTCCGCAGGCGGTGAGAAGACCGAGAAAGAGGATGGAAAGAAGGATTTTTTTCATGGGTTACTCCACAATAAAGTAGGTGTGATAATGCTCGCCGTGGACGTCGTAGATCGGACGGAATGTGCGTCCCGCGCCGGTCACGGTGAGTTTTCCGCTTTCGAGGGATGCCGTGAATTCCGCGTTTTCCGGGAGACGGAGATATTCGTCCGCGCTGTCGCAGGTGACCATGACAAACGGGCCGTACAGCAGGGCGCCGACGTTCATTTTTTGGGTTTTGTCGAGAGTTTCGGCGGTTTCGTCCGGCTGTTTGTCACCGTGATAGTGTGTATTTTTATTCACCATATATACATCGTAATCGCTCAGCAGGTCAGGCAGGATTTCGAACCGTGCGGCGTAGTCAAAGCATACATCAATTGTGACCGTTTCACCGCATCTGCATTCAACGACTGCATAACGTCTGCAGGTTTCCGCAGGTTTTCCGTCCACGGTGAAGGGATTGACCGTACACCATGCGGGAATACGGAATTTTACGACGGCATCGCGGTGTGCGGAAACGGTGATTTTTCCACAGGATGCCGGAAAGGGAACGTCGATCTTCACGAACACGTCGTCCGCGCCGAGGGTGGACGGGATGTACTGGTTGACGTACACGGTGCCGCCCTTGAGGTAGTAGATGCAGTCGCCGTATTTGACGTGGTTTTCCATGCCGGTACCGTGACAGCAGGTGAAGCTGTGATAGTTATCGGTGTAGTATTTCTCAACACCCGGACCGATCGGGAGCATATAGGTCACGCCGTTGGTGCTGTGTTCCGTGATTTCCGGATTGCGGGAGGCGAGGATGTGGTTGAACAGTCCGCGTTCGATGTAGTCCATGTATTCCGCACGTTCGGGAGCGAGGGAATACAGTTCGCGGGCGATTTTGATGAGGTTGTAGGTCGCGCAGGTTTCGCAGTTGGTGTCACCCTTGATGAAACGGGCAAGCTGATCCGGCTCGCGGAAGCATTCTCCCTGTCCGACGCCGCCGATGGCGTACATATGATGCTTCGTGACGATGTCGAAGAAGTTTTCTGCGGTGCGGAGGTAGGATTCGTCTCCCGATGCACGGTATTCGAGGAGTGCGCCCATGATCTGCGGGATGTGCTGGTTTGCGTGGAGGTGCTTGATGGTGTCGGTGCCTTCCGCGAGACCGGGGAAAATGTTCGGGTTGTCAAACATTTTCGCACCGTCGAGGAAGGAGGCATCCTCCGTGAGCAGCGCGAGACGTGCGAGGGATTCGTTCATGCCGCCGAATTCGCCCGCAATGTACATTTTCCACATCTTCGCGCGGTGTTCCGGCGTGAGAGGGGAGAGCCGGTCGATAACCCAGCGGCCGATGCCGGCGGCGGTGTCGAGCGCGGTCTCGTTTCCGGTACGTTCGTAAGCTTCGAGAAGTCCGGCGAGGATTTTGTGGAGTGTGTAGTACGGCGCCCAGATTTTGGCGTACGGTGTGAACTGTTCGAGCAGGGCGAACTGGTCGGGAGAGTACGCGGACAGGAAGCCTTCGCCCCATGCGGACGGGTCACGGCTCCATTTTTCCTGCGCGCAGTCGTCGGGCGTGCAGGCGGTCACAAATTCGTGCGGGACGCCTTTCGATTTGAGCTGCAGGCGGCGCAGTTCGTCGACCATATAGGTGAGCTTGTTTTTATAGAGTTCGTCTCCGGTGGAGCTGTATGCCAGCGCGAGCGCGGAGAGAAAATGTCCGGTGGAGTGACCGCGCAGAAGACCGTCGGGCGCGTCCCATCCGTAGACGGGTTCGCAATTGTTGGGTTCACCGAAGGCGGCGCGGAAGTTATAGAGCATCCGGTCACAGTCGAGTTCTGCGAGGTAGCGGAGGTCACCCGCAAAGTTGACGGAGAAGGCGTTGTCTCCGTCGATGGTGATGCAGGAAAGGTGGGGGTAAGTGTTCATCATAGGAGGATCCTTTCGGGGGATTATGAAAAAATTATCCGAGGACGACGGTGAAGATGAGAGAAACTCCGGAAATCAGAAAGAGAAGCGCACCGGCGATCATTTCGATTCCTGACTGTTTAAGGTCACACGGAAGCATGGCGCGTCCGCTGTTTTTTTCGCTGATGCGGACGGGAATTTCGCAGCCGATTTTATGTGCGGCATACGGGAAGAAGGAACGAATGCGGCGGGTCTGCCCGTCACAGGTGTATTCCACGATCAGGCGATCACGGCGGCCTCTGCTGGTGGTATGAGGTTCGATGTCCACCACTTTTCCGGTCAGTGTACGGCGGTACAGAAAATAGCGCAGGAAATGAATTCCGCCTTCAGTCAGCAGGGCAAGCGCGGCGATCACGCCGAGGGTGAGAGGGAAAACTCCGGAAATGCCGGTGTGGTGCCGGAGAAAAACAGTTGGCATGGAAAATCCTCCTTTGGCGGAAATGTTAACCGTTTGGCAGTACAGCGGCGGCGATTACAGCAACTGCGCCGACTGTAAGGATAGCACCGGAAATGACGTATGCGGTGACAGCCTGTTCGATATCGTACGGAAGCATAGCGTTTTCGGGATTTTTTCTGCTGACGCGAACGGGGATGGAATCTCCGATTTCATATTTCGGGAGAGGGTATGTATAAAATGATCGGACGGTGTGAACGGTGCCGTCGCATTCGTATTCCACGATCAGGCGGTCGCGGCGTCCATGTTTTCCGACAGTGCGACGTCCGTGACCCGTCCGACGATCTCACGGCGGTACAGGAAATACCGAACGACGGTGACAAGACTGATAATCAGGAGAATGGCGGATAGAAGGAACAGGGTAATAAAAATAAAAGGACCGCCGCTCCTGCTCCTGCGGACATAGGTACGGAGGAGGGTGTTTGTCATGAACGCTCCTTTCAAGATAGGGAAGATGTTACCTCCATTATAACACAACTTCCGCTGTTTACCAGAGTGAAGTGGGAAATATTCTGTGAATTTTGCATTTCCGGACATTAAAATCTGCCTTCTCTTTTCCCTCATATTGACTTTCGTCCCTGCCTGTGATAAAATGGCATATATAAATTTAAAGGAAAAGAAGGTAACTGTTCTGAAAACTTCCGATCGAAAAGGCTCCTTTCTGCAGGGGGCGTTCATCCTCACGATTTCCACGGCGTTCGTGAAGCTGGCCGGCCTCCTGTTCACCATCCCGATCGCCAACATGCTCGGCGGCGACGGCATGGGCTATTTTTATGCAGCCTATGATATTTACAATATGCTTGCTGTACTCGCGTCCGCGGGTCTTCCCGTTGCCGTATCCCGTATGGTCAGCGAAACCCTCGTCTCCGGCAATACCGCCGAAGCCGACCGCATTTACACCATTTCCGTCCGGATCTTCACGATCCTCGGCGCGGTGATCGCCGCCGTCATGTTCTTCGGAGCGGACGGTCTGGCCGCCATCATCAAGAATCCCAACGCCGGAATGTCCATCCGTGCGCTGTCCGTCACTTCGTTCTGCGCGTTCGTGATGTCCGCGCTGCGCGGATACTTCCAGGGGCATTCCATCATGAAGTACACCGCCGTTTCGCAGGTCATTGAAGCGTTCGCGAAGCTGTTCTTCGGCTGTCTGCTGGCGTATGTCCTGCTGAAGACCGAATATTCGTACGTCGGCGGCTCCGCAGGTGCGATCCTCGGCGTATCCCTCGGTGCGGTTCTCGCGGTCGTCTATCTGCTCTTCAACAAGAAGCGCATGGACCGCGAAAAAGAAACCTGTGACCTTCCCGTACGCGACACCTGCACCATCGTGAAGGAACTCTTCCGCATCGCGATTCCCGTTTCCCTCGGCGCATCCGTCATGAGCCTTGTTAACCTCATTGACACGACCGTTATCATGCGCATACTGCAGGACGGTCTCGGCTATACTTACGAACGTGCGAACTGGCTCTACGGCGTGTTCGGCAACGCGAAGAAGATTTTCAACTTCCCGTCCGCGTTCATTGTTCCGTTTTCCGTCAGCATCCTCCCCGTCCTGACCGCCGCGTTCACGGCGAAGGATAAGGAAGGGGTACGCACCAATATGGTGACCTGCTTCAAGTACGCGCTCCTGCTCGCGCTTCCCGCCGGTGTCGGCATCACCGTTCTGGCGGAACCGATCATGCACATCATTTACTTCAACACTCCCGAAGAAGCGGCGGCAGGTACGCCCCTGCTGGCGATTTTCGGCATTGCCGTTATCCTGTACGCGGTCGTCTCCATCAGCGGCGCGATCCTGCAGGCGTTCGGACATGTCAACCGCCCGCTCATCAGCCTGACGGTCGGCGGTATCATCAAGTGCGTGCTGAACGCGGTACTCGTCGGGTTTGAAGCCGTCAACATCGCGGGTGCGCCCATCGCGACCTGCGTCTGCTACGTCGTCATGATCGGCATGAACGTCTTCTTCCTCCGCAAATACCTCGTCGGATGCGGCGCGATCCTCTGGAACACCGTCAAGACGGCAGCGGCGTCCCTCGTCATGGGCGGCTTTGCCTACGGTACGTACGCGGTGCTGTCCGGTGCGCTCGGCGTGAAGATGGGCGGTATGGTATCCATCATGGGCGCGGTTGTGGTTTACGCGGTTCTCGTGATCGTATTCAAGGTCGTTACAATCAAGGAACTCAAGTCCATGGTGAGACGATAAAATGGAGTTTCGTGGGGAAACCTTTTCTCCGCACTCCTTTCAAAGGACTTTACCTGAATTGTTTCGGTGTAAAGTGTTTTGAAAAGGGTTCAGAAACATGATTTTCTGAGAAATTTCGAAACAAAGGAGAAAACCTATGAAATTTGATATTCGCGAAATGGCTTCCGAACGGGTAATTCTGTGTGCGCACCGCGGCGTATGGGGCGGCAACATCCCGTGCAACAATCTTCTGGCGTATGACATTGCGCTGGCACAGGGCGCGGACATGGTCGAGATCGACGTGACCATGGCGGGAGACGGCGAGCTGTTCATTTTCCATCCGCACATGGAACGCCGCCACATCGGCAAGGATGTTCATCTGGAAGAGATGACCACCGAGGAGATCAAAAAGCTCCGTTACTGCAACTACGACGGTTCCGAAACCGAGATCGGTCTGAACACGCTCGACGAGCTGCTCGAACATCTCAAGGGACGCTGCTTCATCAACGTGGACAAGTTCGGTGACCATCCGGCGGAGATCATCGAAAAGATCAAGCGCCATGACATGAAGGATCAGATCATCCTCAAGTGCAACCCGAATCCCGCACAGCTCGACATCATCGAAACCTACGCGCCGGACATCCAGTTCCTTCCCGTCATTTCGAAGGACGGCGGCGTTCATGAAATGATGAAGACCAGAAACATCAACTACATCGGCTCCGAACTCCTCTTCAAGACGATGGACGACGAACTCGCGTCCGCGGAATACCGCGAAAAGCTCCACAGGGACGGCAAGCTCTGCTGGGTCAACACGATCGTCTACAGCTACAAGGCCGTTCTCGCGGCGTATCACTCCGACGATACCGCTCTCGCCGGCGACCCCGAATACGGCTGGGGCTGGTGCGCCGACAACTTCGACATCCTCCAGACCGACTGGATCGGCCCGCTGTCCGCATACCTCGAAAAGACCGGACGGAGATTCAGAAAGTGATTTTTTCTTGGGGAAACCTTTTTTGGAAAAAAGGTTTCCCCAAACCCCATCCAAAAAACTTTATACTGGTAAGATAAATTAGGTTAGGTTTAGATTTATGAGAAACAGAAATGAGATTCCTGCGGAACTGAAGTGGGATTTTACACATATTTTTGCGACTTCCGAGGACTGGGAAAAGGCGTTTGCGGAATGTGAAGCGGCGATTCCGTCCGTTGCGGCGGTGAAGGGCACGCTCGGACAGTCTGCGGAAGCGCTGTTCAATGCGTATGAGACGACGTACAATTTCTCTGAAAAGTTTTCGCTCGTGAGCTGCTATGCGTTCCTTGCGAAGTCTGCGGACGGTTCCGACACCGCTGCCCAGGTTATGACCGACCGCGTACGTATGCTCGGCGTCAAGTACGGGACGGCGATGGCGTTCTTTACGCCCGAACTGCTGGAAATTCCGGAAGAAACTCTCGCGGAATTCATGAAGTACGAACCGCTGCAGAAGTATGCGCACATCATTGAAGACGAAACCCGTCTGCGCGAACACACGCTTGACGAAAAGAGCGAACAGCTTCTCGCGAAGGTTTCGAAGATCACCGGAATTCCGAAGAGCACGTACGATATGTTCACGAACGTGGAAATGGAACTTCCGAAGATCGTCGGCGAAGACGGCGAAGAAGTCGAGCTGACCTCCGGTACATTCGGTATGTACCGCGAATCGTCCGACCGCAAGGTGCGTGAAGCGGCATTCGAAGGTATGTTCGGCACCTACGGCAAGTACATCAACACGTTCGCGTCTCTCTATGGCGGCAGCGTCAAGAAGGACAACATGGGTGCGGACATCCGCGGCTATTCCTCCGCACGTGCGGCATCTCTTGCGGGCAGCAACGTCCCCGAAGCGGTGTACGATGCCCTTGTGGAAGCCGTTCACGACGCGATTCCCTCGATGGTGAAGTATCTCGAGCTGCGTAAAAAGGCACTTGGTCTGGAAACGCTCGACGTATTCGACCTCTACACCCCGATGGTAGCGGATGTGGACTATCCGATGCCGTACGAAAACGCGTGCGAACTCGTCAAAAAGGCAGTCGCTCCGCTCGGGCAGGCGTATGTTGATGTGATCGACCGCGCGTACCGCGAAAACTGGATCGACGTTTACGAAACCCCCGGCAAGGATTCCGGCGCGTTCTCAATGGGCGTTCACGGCGTGCATCCGTACGTCATGATGAACTTCAACGGGACGCTCGACCATGCGTTCACCCTCGCGCACGAACTCGGTCACGCGATGCACTCCTATCTGTCGTCCGAAGCACGCGATTACGCAAACCACGGTTATCATCTCGTCGTTGCCGAAGTGGCATCCACCTGCAATGAAGTTCTGCTAACCAAGTACCTCCTTGCGAACGAAACCGATCCCAAGAGACGCGCGTACATTCTCAATCACTTCCTCGAAGGCTTCCGCACGACCGTTTTCCGTCAGACCCTGTTTGCGGAATTCGAACAGAAGACCCACGAACTGGAAGCGTCCGGCACGCCGCTGACCGCCGAATGTATGTGCGATCTGTATGCAAATCTCGTGAAGCAGTACTATCCGGCGGCGGAATTCCGCGATGTTGTGAAGTACGAATGGGCGTTCATCCCGCACTTCTACCGTGCATTCTACGTTTACCAGTACGCGACCGGCTTCTCTTCTGCTGTTGCCATCGCATCGAATATCCTCGAAACCGGCGACCCGTCGAAGTACCTCGAATTCCTTGCGACCGGCGGCTCCGACTACCCGATCAACGAGCTGAAGATCGCCGGCATCGACCTCACCTCTCCCGAAGTCGTTAAGAACGCAATGAAAGTCTTCGACGAAACCATTGACGAACTCGCCGAACTTCTCGGCTGATTATACAACAAACAACGAAAGGAAGGCAAAATATGAGACTTACCTTTATCGGAACAAGCCACGGCGTACCGGAACCGGAACGCAGATGTTCCTGCACCATGATCGAAGTAGCCGGACGTTACTACTTCATCGATATGGGTACGCAGGCGATCGAAGACCTCATCCACCGCGGTATTTCCATCGACGCGGTCAAGGGTATCTTCATCACCCATCCCCACGGCGACCACACGAACGGTCTGATTTCCTTTGTTGACCTTGCGAACTGGTATTTCAAGACTTCCGAACCGCAGGTCTATCTGCCCGACATCAGCCTTGTCACCGGTATGAAGGCATGGCTGACGGGTTCGGAAAGCGGAAATCTCCGCGAAGGTATCGGACTTCATGTCTACGAAGCGGGCGTGATCTACGACGACGGTTTTGTGAAAGTCACCGCCATTGCGACCCAGCACTGCCATCACTCCCACGCGTTCCTCGTTGAAGCGGAAGGCAAAAAGCTCCTCTTCACCGGTGACCTCGCGCACCCGACCAAGGACTTCCCGCAGGTTGCGTTCGAAGAAGAACTTGACCTCATCGTCGTGGAATCAGCGCATTTCTCCTCCGACGCGACGGAAGCGGTTCTCGAAAATGCGAAGGTCAAGCGGGTTCTCCACAACCACATCAGCCCGCGCTGGGCGGAAGACCTTGCAAGAATGGCAAAGCGCGAACACCATTATCAGTACGGCAAGGCGTTCGACGGCATGGAAATTACCCTGTAAGGAGGAATTCTGCAATGGAAGAAAACGTACTCCGTTTTGACCCGTCCGTGTTTGTGGTCGGGCATGACTATCAGATTATTTTTCTGACGACCACCATGGGTATCGGCTGGATCGAAATCGACGGTGAACGCTTCACCGACGAAGAATGCGGCCTGCTCATGTACGATACCGTTCACAAGATTCCCGTTCCCGGCGGCAAGCTGAACGCGGCGGGACATTACACCGTCGTGTTCGTCGAATATCTCGACAAGAAGCCCTATTATCCGCAGGGCGTTGAAAAGGTCCGCAAGACTTATAATTTCTACCCGCTCACCGGCGACGATTTCCGTCTGTTCCAGTTTGCCGATACCCACGCGCAGACCGACCTCCCGATGGAAACCTACAACATGGTTGGCGGAACCTGCGACATTCTTCTGCTCAACGGCGACATCAACGAGTGGAGCGACAAGATCGAGCATTTCTACACCTCGTACGAACTGTCCGCAAGAGCGGTGCACGGCGAACGTCCGGTCATCGGCTCCCGCGGCAACCACGATACGAGAGGGCACAAGGCTCAGCTTCTCCCGAACTATTTCCCGACCGCGTTCCGTGACGGACGGCGCGAAACCTTCTACTCCTTCCGTCAGGGTGCTCTCTGGGGTCTCGTTCTCGACTGCGGCGAAGACAAGTACGACCACAACGTCGAATACGGCGGAACGATCTTCTTCGAAAACTTCCGCAAGCGCGAGACGGAATACCTCGAATCCCTTATCGCGAATAAGGAAAACGAATACGCGGCGGACGGCGTGAAGTATAAGATCGCCTTCTGCCACGTGCCGATCACGGAAAAGTTCGGTCATCCGTTCGACGTTGCGTCCGATACCTACGAATACTGGACGAAGCTGCTGAACGAAATGGGTATCGATATGCTCGTCTGCGGTCATATGCACCGTGCGTATTGCATTCTTCCGCACACGGAAGGCAAGTGTGACGCCGATTTCCCGACGGTTGTTATGAGTATTCCGAGCGTGAAGCGCGAAGACGGCAGCAAGTATTACGTCGGCGCTGTTGTTGACGCGAAGGACGGAAAACTGATCGCCAATACCGCACCGTACGGTGAACCCTTTGTGATCTGATCCTGTAAAATGAAAAATGCGGTGACTGAGTGCAGTCATCGCATTTTTGCGGGTTTATGGGGATTTTCAAAGGCGGGACAGAATCCACTGTTCGGCTTCCGCGGCGGCCTGTTCCGGAGTTTTTCCGGTGATATCGAGCAGGGTAATCGGCGGTTTTGTTTCGGATGCGTGTTTCTTCAGCCAGCGGTTGAAGTTCGCGGAACCCTGCAGCCAGTCCTCTTCCGTGATCCCGCGACCGTTTCTCATCCGTTCTTCCAGCGCGGCATCGTCACAGACGACCGCGAGATAGTGGATTTCCGTGAAAAACTCCCGTTCCGGCAGGGATTCGAACTGTTCCGGTAATGCGCAGCCGCATAAAACGACAGGCTTGCCGCACTGGGAAACATTCGCGCAGATATGCATCCAGATGCTGCGGAACGCGCGGTAATTGTCCTCCGGTGTGTCGTACAGATCCTCGTCCCAGAGAAGATCACTCTCCAGAACGAGGTACGGTTTTCCGGCTTCATTTTTAAAAAGTTCCTCACACGTTGTCGATTTTCCGACACCGGACGCGCCGGTGACGATGAACAGCGGCTGTTTGTTGGTTGGAGTCATACCTACCTCCGTGAAATATTCTTCCATAAAATTATACCATACCGACTGCCGGATTGCAAGAATACCGCAAATTTACTCATACTTTTCTCCATAGTACGCATATTTTTATACAATTTTACAAAGTTGAATTAATTTAGCGATTTACTTGACTAAAGCGATAAAGCGTGCTATAATAGGAAACATCAATTTTAAGCCAAACCAAATTCTTTTTATAGATTAAAGTTTTTTGAAAGGGGTTTTGGGAAAACTTTTTTTCAAAAAAGTTTTCCCAAAGAACATCCATGACCCAGAACATCCTCCGTAAAGAAGAAAAAGCGATCTTCGACCTGCGCGAACTGTACGAAACGCACGGGTATAAAAAGTACAAAATGTCCAAATTCGAGGAGTATGACCTCTATGCCGAGAACCGCAGTTTCCTTGCGGAAGGCAATATCATCACGTTCAACGACACCCACGGCAAGCTCCTCGCTCTCAAGCCGGACGTCACCCTGTCCATCGTGAAAAACGCGGCATCCGGCGAACGCATCAAGGAATACTACAACGAAAACGTCTACCGCGCGATCGACGGCGAATACCGTGAGATCATGCAGGTTGGACTGGAATGCATCGGGGAAGCCGATCTGTATTCCACCTGTGAAGTGATCATGCTTGCGAAGAAAAGCCTCGAGTGCATTTCGAAGGACTACATTCTCGACCTCTCCAACGCCGCGTTTGTCGGCGGGCTGTTCGAGAACCGTAGCATCCCCTACGACGTCCGCGAAGATCTGCTGGCTTGTGTGTCCGGCAAGAATCCGCACGATCTCGCCCGCATCTGCCGCGAAAACGGCATCGACGACGACACCTGTGCGAAGCTGACGACCATTTCCGAAACCTACGGCAAGGTCGAAGACGTCATTGCGGCTCTCCGTCCTCTCGCGGAAAACGAAACCATGACCTCCGCCCTCGATGAACTCGAAACCATCTATAATTTTATGACCGCGATCGGCGAAGGCGCAAATCTTCGTCTCGACTTCTCGCTCATCAACGACATGAGCTACTACGACGGCATCATCTTCCGCGGATACATCGACGGCGTGGCTCGCGGCGTTCTCTCCGGCGGACGTTACGACAAGCTGCTCGACAAAATGGGCAAGCATACCGGTGCGATCGGTTTCGCCATCTACATGAACACGCTCGACCTTTACTTTGAAGATAAAAACGAATACGACGTCGACATTCTGATCACCTACGACGATACCGCCGATCTCGCCGCACTCACGAGAACCGTGAAGATGCTTACCGGCGGCGGGCGCAGCGTGCGGGTGCAGAAGGACAGCGACGGCTCGCTCAAATGCCGCGAACATTTCCGTTACGGGGAAGGGGGACTTGAAATTGAAACGACTTAACATCGCTCTGCCGAAGGGAAGACTCGGCGAAAAGGTCTACGAAATGCTCGAGACCCTCGGCTACGGCTGTCCCGGACTCACCGACGGTTCGCGCAAACTGATTTTTGAAGACGACGGAGGCATTACCCGCTACTTCTGGGTCAAACCCTCCGATGTGGATATTTACGTGGAACGCGGCGCGGCGGACATCGGCGTCGTCGGTCGCGACATCCTGCTCGAACACAACCCCGACGTATACGAACTTCTCGACCTCGGCTTCGGAAAATGCCGCATGTGCGTGGCCGGAATGGTCGGCTATGACGCAAATCCCAACCGGACGCTCCGCGTGGCGACGAAGTTCCCGAACATTGCCAGAGCGCATTACGCGGCAAAGAGCCGGGAAATCGAAATTATCAAGCTGAGCGGCTCCATTGAGCTTGCCCCCATCCTCGGTATGTCCGACGTCATCGTGGACATCGTGGAAACCGGCTCGACCCTCAAGGAAAACAATCTGGAAGTCAAGGAGACCGTGTGCGACATCAGCGCGCGTCTTATCGTGAATAAGGCGGCGTACCGGTTCAAGAACGACGAGGTTCGCGAACTGGTCGAAAAAATCAACGCGATTTACAGTGGTAAGGTGGAAAAATGATTAAGACATACAATATCAAAGACCTCTCCGTGGACGAAATCCTCGCCAGAGAGGAAAATGCCGTGGACGTGTCCGGCATCGTTGCGGGCGTGATCGACAACATCCGGAAAAACGGGGACGCGGCTCTCGCGGAATATACCGAAAAGTTTGATAAAGTGAAGTTCGACTCCATCGTCGTCACCCGTGAGGAGATCGACGAAGCGGCGGCTTCCCTCGATGAAGACTTCCTGAACATCCTCCGTGATGCGGCGGCGAACATTGAACACTATCACAAGTGCCAGATCAGGCAGGGCTACGCCGTCACCGACAAGGAAGGCGTGATCCTCGGTCAGCGTGTTACCCCGATCGAAAAGGTCGGTGTGTACGTACCGGGCGGCTCCGCACCGCTTCCGTCGTCCGTCCTGATGAACATCATCCCCGCAAAGATCGCGGGCGTTCCCTTTATCGCCATGGCAACCCCTCCGGGACCGGACGGCAAGGTCAATCCCGCCATTCTCGCCGCTGCCGACATCGCCGGCGCGGACGTGATCTATAAAATGGGCGGTTCGCAGGCGATCGCTGCACTTGCGTACGGTACGGAGACCGTCACTGCGGTTCACAAAATCGTTGGCCCCGGCAACGCATTCGTTGCGGAAGCCAAGCGTCAGGTGTTCGGCAAGGTCGGCATCGACATGATCGCAGGTCCGAGCGAAATCATCGTTCTCGCGGACGGTACCTGTGATCCTGCCGTTGTTGCGGCGGATATGCTCTCGCAGGCGGAACACGACCGTCTTGCGTCCGCGATCCTTGTCACGGATTCCGAAGACCTCGCCGCAAAAGTGGCGGACGAACTGGAAATCCAGATTCCGCAGCTTTCCCGTGCCGACATCGCCCGCGCGTCCATCGACGTGTACGGTAAAATTATCATTACCGACACGTTCAAGCGTGCCATCGACATGGTCAACGAACTGGCACCCGAACATCTCGAAGTTATGGTGGACGATCCGTTTGCCGTGCTTTCCGAAATCAAGAACGCCGGTTCCATCTTCCTCGGCAAGAACTGTCCCGAACCGCTCGGCGACTATTTCGCGGGTACGAACCACGTTCTCCCGACCTCCGGTACCGCGAAGTTCTCCAGCCCCCTGTCGGTCGACGACTTTATTAAGAAATCTTCCTACATTTATTATACCAGAGAAGCCCTCGCGAAAGAAGCATGGCGCGTGAACGAATTCGCAAAGCGCGAACAGCTCACCGCGCACGCCAAGAGCGCCGTGGTTCGCTTTGAAAAGGACGGTAAATAAGATGATCCCGTTTACCAGAAAAACAGACGAACTCGTCAGCCGTGAGGAAATGCAGAAGATTTACGAACAGATCCGCACGCCGAAGAAACTCGGCGCGGTCATGAAGTGGGAAAACGATTTCACCGATTCCCCGAGCATTTTCCGGCATGACGGCATGTTCTATATGTACTTCATCGCGATTTCCAAGGATACCCGTGTGTCCGGATACGAAACCCACCTTGCGAAGTCCGCAGACCTTGTGAACTGGGAATACGTCGGTCCGGTTTTCCGCCGCAACGATCTCAACCACTGGGACAGCAAGCAGGTTGCCGGATATGCCGCGTTCTTTGACACGGAATTCGGCGGTTCAAACGAACTGGTGAAGGTGAACGACAGCTACTACATCACCTACCTTGCCGGCAACAGCGACGGCTACGAACCCGACCCGCTTCTCATGGGCATGGCGAAAACGTCCGATCCCACGGCAGCGGACAGCTTTGTCCGTTTCCCGGATCCGATTCTGACCCCGCAGGATGATGACAGCCGTCCGAAGGAAACGAAGACCCTGTACAAGAGTTATGTTTTTGCGGACCCGAAAAATTCCACCGGATATCCCTACGTGAACTGCTTCAATGCGAAGGGTGAGGACAACCGCGAACGGCTTTTCCTCGCCGTGTCGGACGACGGCGAACACTGGGAGCGCTGGGGCGAACACGCGATCATCGACCTTGCGAGCGACGGTCCGTGTGACTTCATCAGCGGTGACCCGCAGATCGTGCTGATCGACGACATTTACGTCATGTTCTTCTTCCGTTTCGGAAAGGGAGCGGGTGCGTATGACTCCTTCGCCTGCTCGAAAAACCTCGTCGACTGGACGGTCTGGGACGGCGAACCCCTTATCAAGCCCGAGTTCGATTGGGAAAACGTCCACGCGCACAAGCCGTGGGTCGTCAAGCACGAAGGCAAGGTTTACCACTTCTACTGTGCTGTCAATAACAAAAACGAACGCTATATTGCACTTGCAGTTTCCGAATAAACAAATTTTATTTTTATAACAGATCAAAAGTTTTTGAAAGGGGTGCGGGGAAAACATTTTTCAAAAAGTTTTCCCCGCAGAACCACAT